>CBFDBL010000021.1:0-23390 GCA_965603035.1 uncultured bacterium | reverse complement strand
GACGCTACCGCGACCGTGGCGGCTTCTACATCGCCGTGCTCACCAACCCCACCTACGCCGGCGTCATGGCCAGCTTCGCCTCCCTCGGCGACGTCATCGTCGCCGAGCCAATGGCCATGATCGGCTTCACCGGCGCACGCGTCATCGCCCAGACCCTCAACGCCGAGCTGCCCGAGGGCTTCCAGACCGCCGACTTCATGCTCGAGCACGGCTTCCTCGACCGCATCATCCACCGCAAGGACCTGCGCCGCGAGCTCGCACTCATCCTCGACTACTGCACCCCCGCCTTCCACACCGACGCCCCCCCCGCGCGGCCACAGTAGCGCCCCGACGGCCCTCGGGCGCCCTCCTCGTCATTTGCAGATGCTGTGGAAGCGCCGAGGCGCCTCGGCGGGTGGGCCAAGGCGCCTCGTGGGTTGCGTAGCGGCCGGTCGGCGCGGGCGTCAGAAGTTGTCGGGCTTCTTCTCTCGCGGCTTGCGCTCGCCGCGGCCCTTGGCGGCGCCGAGCTCGTCGGGGGTGATGACGCCGTCGCCGTTCTTGTCGAAGCGGTCGAAGGCCTGTAGCTTGTCCTGTGGGAACTCGTCGCGCGCGATCTTGCCGTCGCCGTCCTTGTCGAGGCGCCCGACGAGGCCGGCGGCCTTGCCGCCGGCGCCGGGCTTGCCGCCGCGGGCCTTCGGCGCCTCCTCGGCGTCGAAGAAGCCGTCCTTGTTCCTGACCATCTTGTCCAACTTGTCGAGGTGCTCGGCCGGGAACTCGTCGCGCGAGACCTTGCCGTCGCCGTCCTTGTCGAAGCGCCCGACCAGGCCCCCCGCGGCGCCTGCGGCGCCCGCACCGCCACCGGCGAGCGTTCGCCTCGTGTCCGTCATGGCCTTGGACATGATCTCGGCGAGGGGTGCCGCCTTCATCTCCTCGGCCGTGATGCTGCCGTCGCCGTCCGCGTCGAGGGCCTTGAACAGCTCGTCACGGTCGACCAGGTCCCACATGATGAGCATCGTGTAGCGGGCAGCCTTGGCGGCCTCCTCCGCGCTGACGACGCCGTCGCCGTCGGGGTCGAGCTTCCCGAAGACGGCGTCGGTGCCCTTGTACTCCTCGCGGCTGATCGCCCCGTCGCCATCCTTGTCGAGCATCTGGACAAGACGGTTCGTGCCCTTGCCGCGGGGGGCCTTTGCCCTCCTCGGCTGATCCTGTCCGCCGGGGCCAAGGGCCGCGGCCGCCAACGCAACGAGCACCACGAACTGCTTCATGCCCATGCCTGCACTCCTACCACCAATGCCCCTCGGAAACCCCACCCCCGATACCACACCGGCTCGCCGGAGTCAAGCGGCTTGTGGCCCGAGAAGGCGCAAGTCGATGGAGCGGGTGAGCCGGCCCACGCGCTGTTGATGCATGCGGCAATCGCTCCACCCCGGCCCGGCGGCTTGACGGCGGCCGCGAAGAAAGTGTCTCGGTACACAGAACGCGTGTACGGGGCTGCCACGGGCCTTCATGGCCAGATTCATGAAAGAGGTATCCTGGGGTCGCGCAAGGCCGTTAAGGGCCGTCAGACGGCCTTTATGCGTGTCGGATTTTTCGGACTCGCAACCCTATATGCCGCAAAGACTTACCACGTCGCGATCCGGGCAGGTTGGGACTTAGGTCGATGCGGCGAGGGCCTGGCCCTGGCTACTTGCCGAACACGACGACCTGGTTGAGATGAAGCGTGCCCTTCCGCCGCAGGCCGATCTTGATGTGGGAGCACGTCGTCTCGGAGCCAAGGCCGACCAGCCATTCGTCCTCGACGGTCTTCGCGGTCCAGGCCTCCGTCCACGCCTTGCCGTCGGCCGAGAGCCACACGGTGAGGCCCGCGGCGCGCTCCTGGTGGCTGTGGAGGCGGTTGCGGATGCGCAGGAAGCGCACGGCGTGGGGCTTCGCCAGCCTGATGACGACGTGGGGCTGGTCGGCGTTCGCGGCGGAATGGAAGGCGTGGGGCTTCGTCGGCGGGGCCTCGCCCGAGAGCAGGTAGGGGTTGTCGGGGTTGAAGCTGGGGCTGCCGACGTGGCTGATCTGGTAGACGGCGTCGCTGGAGACCTCGGTGCAGCCCCGGTGCTGTCTGAGGGGGGCCTTGGACGGTGCGGGCTGGATCCACTCGCCGCGCTTCGCGGGTCGGCCTTTGCCCCTGGCTGGCTTCCGCCGGCTCCTCATGCGCTGGGCGCACTGGTGGGAGATCTCGACGGCCTTCGCGCGGGCCGCGTCGTCGTAGTCCCAGAACTCCTCGACGATCTTCCTGAGCTCGGGGTAGGCCTCGTCGGTGTCCTTCACCCGCTTCCGCAGGGCGGCGAGCCGCTTCTTGAGCCGGAGGACGGTCTCGCGATAGGCGGGGTCGTCGTAGCGGTTGTGGACCTCGTGGGGGTCCTTCTCGAGGTCGTAGAGCTCCCAGCCTGGGGGCGTGCGGTTGCCGCCGCGGGTGTCGCAGCCGTAGTAGAAGATGAGCTTGTAGCGCTTGGTGCGGATGCCGAAGTGAGCGGGGTTCCAGTGGTGGGCCATGTGCATCCAGTAGCGATAGTAGGCGGCCTGCTTCCATCCGGGCGGCTCGGTGCCGGTCTCGAGGATGGGCCGGAAGCTGCGGCCCTGCATGTAGCCGGGGGTGGGGACGCCAGCGAAGGCGAGCATGGTCGGGCCGTAGTCCACGTTCTCGACGATCGCGTCGGTGCGGGAGCCAGGCTTGACGGTCCTGGGGTAGCGGACGATGAAGGGCATGCGCTGGGAGGGCTCGTAGCCCCAGCGCTTGTCCTGGTAGTCGTGCTCGCCGAGCATCATGCCCTGGTCGCCGGTGTAGAGGATCACGGTGTCGTCGAGGAGGCCCTCGTCGCGGAGGCAGGCGAGCAGGCGCCCCATGTTGTCGTCCACGCCCTTGACGCAGCGCAGGTAGCGCTTGAGGTACTCCTGGTAGGCCTGGCGCTTCGCCGCGTCGGCCGTGCCGGCGTCGCGGGCCCACTTGCGGACGTAGTTGCGGAAGGCGTGGCGGGGGCCGATGGACGTGCCGATGTAGGGCACGAGCTCATCGTCGTGTCCCCGCGTGGCGATCGAGCCGAAGCGCGGCTGCTCCCACAGGCTCTTGGGCTCCGGCACGTCCACGTCGGCGAGGTAGCCGTCGTAGCGCCTGGCGTGCTGGAAGTAGTCGTGGGGCGCCTTGTAGTGGTGCATGAGGAAGAAGGGCTTCGACCTGTCGCGGCGCTCGAGCCAGGCGAGGGTGCTGTCGGTGATGCAGTCGGACGAGTGCCCCTGCATCTTGACCACGTTCCTCGGCCAGGCGCCCTTGCCCTTCTCGCGGAAGGTCGGGTCGAAGTAGCTGCCCTGGCCGGGTAGCACCTTGTAGAAGTCGAAGTTGGGCTCGACCTTGAGATGCCACTTGCCGATCATGGCGGTCTGGTAGCCGGCCCTGCGCATCTCGATGGCCAGGAACTGCTTGTCGGGCGCCAGGCTCTCGTTGAGGGTGCGGCAGCCGTTCACGTGGCTGTACTGCCCGGTCAGGATGCAGGCGCGGCTCGGCACGCAGATGGAGTTGGTGACGAAGGCGTTCTCGAGGAGCATGCCCTGGCGGGCCAGGGAGTCGATGACGGGGGTCGGGTCGAGCGTGGCCAGGCGTCCGCCGTAGGCGCCGATGGCGTGCGCCGCGTGGTCGTCGCTCATGATGAAGAGGATGTTCGGCCGCTTGGCCTGTGCGGCCGCGGGCAGCGCCAGCGCCGCCGCGCCGGCGCCCACGGCCCTGAGGAATTGGCGTCTGCTTCGCACTTCGTCACTCCTGGGGGGCGATGATCTCGTAGTAGAGGGTCCTGTGCGCCGCTTCGAGGGTCGCCGTGGCGACGCCGCCCTGGACGGTCAGCGGCACGGGCTTGCGCGTGCCGTCGGCGGCGAGCGCGTGCATCGTCAGCGCCTCGTGGGCCGTCTTGAAGGCGACGGCGCCGACGACGGGCTCGCAGATCACGGGCGCAGTGCCCTGCTCGACCACCCTGGTGCGGGGCAGGTCGAAGGCCATCCCTGTGTTCTGCGCCCGCGCCAGGGCGACGAGCAGCAGACGCCGCGATTGCGCGAGCGGCTCATCGGTCAGGCTGCTGAGCGCGACGACCGCGAAGGGCGTGGTGATGGTGAACGTGCAGTCGGCCGTCCGCCAGGGCCTGCCGCTCTCGCCGAGCTTGCCCAGCGCGGCTTGGGTGCGCGGCGTGTCGATGGTCGCGACGCCGCGCCGCCAGTCGCGCCACAGCTCGCCCGTGTCGCTGCGGAGCTCAGTGCCGGGGTGCTGGTAGTCGAAGGCCTGCTGGGGATCGAGGACGCGCTCGGGGCGACCCTTGATGTCCTTGCCGCCCAGGACGACGGCGACCTTGTGGGTCTCGACCATGACGTTGAAGCCGCGGGTGTTGGAGAACTCGCGACGGCCGCCGTCCTGCCAGTGCAGCTCCCACAGGTAGTCCTCGGGGATGGTGAAGGCCACGGTCTGCTTCGCCCGCCGCACGTCGCCCCTGCGGACGATGAGGGAGCCGATGGCCGTGGCGGCCAGGGTGACGGGGTCGCTCTCCCACTCGAAGGCGCCGAGCTTCCCGCTGGGCCGCCCGCCCTGGCTGAAGGCGTAGCCCGTGACCGAGTCCCAGCCCTGGAGCGCGGCGACCGCGGCCAGGCCGATGGGGTAGGCCGCCCGGTAGGTCTTCGGCGGGTTGTTCCCGCACTCGCTCACGGTCAGCGGCTTGCCCGCGACGGCCATTCGCCCCATCTTGCCGAACGGCTGGCCAGGAAGGTCGGGCGGATGCTCGACCCAGAGGCCGCCGAGCCCAGAGCCCGGGCCGATCTGGTCGCCGCCGTAGTAGTGGTGCGCGTCCATGAAGTCGAGGTCGGCCTGGGGCAGGATCTCCCACGTCCACAGCGCCCAGTTGGTCGCGTTGACGGGGATGCGGAGGCCGACGTCGCGGAAATGCTTGTGCATGCCGCGGTAGAAGTCGCGGTGGATGTGAACGTAGAAGCGGAGCTGGTCGCGGCCGTAGTTCTGGCTGATGACGCGCTCGCCGAGCGTGGTGTCGGCGTCGTGGGCCTTGGCCCAGGCCTCGTAGAGCTGGAGGAAGCGCTGGCGGTAGGGCTCGGCCTTGACGTGGTTGCCGCCGCGCTGCATGAGGCCCTCGTTGATGCACTCGGTGAGGACACAGGCGGGGTCGTCCTTGTAGGCGAGGCCGGTGCGGGGGTTGACGTGGGTCCAGAGCTGGCGGAGCTGCTTCATGATGAGCTCGCGCATGCGGGGGTCGAAGTAGACGTAGGGGTGGAGGTTGAAGTTGCCGCGCTTGCCCAGACTGCCGTAGTCGGCCACGCCGTCGGCGGGCTTGAAGCAGCGCTGGACCCAGGGGTCGAGGACGACGTGGATGCCGTGGGCCTTGAGCGCGGCCACGGTCGCGTCGAGTGCCTTGATGCCTTCCTCGGACAGGTGCTGGGTCGTGCCGTCGGCGTGGTCGTAGTCGACGATCGGGTTCGCCCAGCTATCGAGATGGTGGAGGCGGACAACGTTGCAGCCGAGGCGCGCGAGGCGTTCGGCGATCTGCTCGGCACGCTCCGGCGAGCCGAGCGCCGCGCCAGCCGTGACGTTGAGGCCCCACAAGCGCACCGGCGTGCCGTCCTCGAAGACGAGCTCGTCGCCCTTCACCGTCAGGAACCCATGCGCGCCCGCCGCCACGGTGTCGCCCTTCGCGTCGGTGTTCAGGAAGCTCAGGTCGATGGGCGGGCCGTGTCGGGCGACGTCGCAGGGGAACCAGGCCGAGGTGTCGTCGCGCTGGTAGCTGTCCTCGGCGCGCGGGTAGAAGAGCGTCGGCTCGGGCAGGGTGAGGGTGATAGTGGTCTTGAGCCACCCGTTGGCCTCGATGCGGGCCGGGACGAGCTGGATGCGGGCCTCGCCGCCGCTGCCGCCGCCCTCGCTGCTCACGGGGCGTGCGGGGTGGATGGCGATGGCGGTCTCCTGCTTGTCGCGGGCGCCGAAGACCAGGCGCTTGAAGGTCCCGCCAAGGCTGCCGCGGCCGACGGGCACCTTGACAGGCGTCGCCTCCCCATCCGGGCCGTACGCCGCCGACGCCCCGCCGCCGTACCGTTGCCCGTCAGGGCGCACGGCCAGGCAGATCTGCGTGAGCTCCGCGTCCTTGGCCACCTGGAACTGGAAGGACATCTCGACGCGGTCCCGCCCCGCCTGCTGCGCCGCGTGCCGGAGGACGATGCGGCGGTCGGTGCCGCCGATCGTCGCCTTCGCCTCCACCTCGCGGCGCTCCTTGTACACCTTGGCCTCGCCGCCGAAGCCGAACCACTTCCACCCCGGCCCCCAGCACGCCACGTGCACAGTCAGCACCGTCCTCCCGTCCCGCAGCACCCCGTAGGCCGCCGGCCCCGTCGGGTAGACCTGGAGCCTCGGGCCTCCCGCGCTGGCGCCCGCGGCGACCGCGGCAGCAAGGGCCAGCGAGACGCGCCGTATGCTCATTCCGCACCTCCGCGTTCGAGGCTTGCAGGCGGGCCTATCCTTCGCTATCCTGCGACATTATGCCGATCCCCGCGGGCAGATCAAAGGAGGCCGCCATGCGCGGGCCGCCGCAGGCGAGGGAGAATGACTCCATGAGATGGGCGACGGCACTCCTGGTCGGGCTTCTCGCGGCGACGGCCATCGCTGGCGAAGCGACGGCGCCGCCCGACACCTGGGGCTACACGGCCGTGGGCAAGGGCTACTTCCCGACCCCGCGCGGCGTCGAGCCGCTCGCCGTGCCGAACGGCAGCTTCGAGGAGGTGAAGGAGGGCGGCCGGCCGCCGGGCTGGGCCGCCGGCGGCTTCCGGCCCGCCGAGGGCCATGCCCCCGACGGCAAGCGGCTCGTCGAGGCGCCGGCCGACGCGCCCTGCACCCTCGTGGCCCAGGGCCTGCCCGCGCGCGGCGGCCGAGCCCACCTGCTGTCGCTGTGGCTGCGGAGCACGTCGGCACACCGCGCGATGCTCTACGCCGAGGACGCACCGGGCCGCTTCGGCCGCCACAACTGGCGAGCCCTCCCCAGCACCGCAGGGCAGTGGCGGCGCGTCGGCCTCTACTTCCATGTCCCCCGCGGCACGACCAAGCTCCGCTTCACCCTCCGCGTGGCGAAGGACGCGGAACACGGCCCCATCGCTATCGACGACGTGCGGCTCCGCACGGCCAGCCGAGAGGAGATGGCCATGGCCTACGACGGCTGGCGAGCCCAGTGGCCGGCCCGCGACCTCGCGCCCCGCCCCACCGACGGCCGCAACCTGGCGCTGACCGTCCGCAAGCTCGAGCAGGGCCTCGACCCCGACCGCCCCTTCCGCATCTGGGCCATCGGCTCCAGCTACACCAACATGCTCGGGCTCGGCGAGATCCCCATCGCCATCCTCCGCCAGCGCTTCCCCAACGCGCCCGACGTCGTCTACAAGAAGCACGTCGGCGCCTCCGTCCCCTTCAGCTACCTCCTCGGCTGGGCGCGCCACATCGTCGTGCCCGACCAGCCCGACCTCGTGCTCGTCTACACCATCGGCAAGCCCGACGACCTCGACGCACTCCTGACCGAACTGCGAGCCGGCTGCACCGCCGACATCCTCGTGCCCACCATCCACTGGCGCATCCGCGACATCCCCAACTGGGGGGTGAGCGAGGACGCCGTGGACCAGGACGTCTCGGCCGTCCGCGAGGTCTGCGCCAGGCAAGGCGTCGAGCTCGTCGAGAATCGCCGCGAGTGGGCCGAGTTCCTCAAGGCCCAGGGCCTCAAGGTCGAGATCGACGCCGAGAAGAACCTGCTCAAGGACGCCGTCCACCAGAGCGACTACGGCAAGCTCATCATCAACGAGAACATCGCCCGCCACTTCGCCCGGCCCGAGCGGTTCGCCTACAACCCCGACGAGCGCGAGCGCCGGCTCGGCCCCGCCCGCTGCGAGTCCATCCGCGCCAACGAGAAAGTCGAGTTCGGCAGGCAGTGGCGTGCCGACGGCGGCGCGCTCGTCACCTCGGCGAAGGGCGCGCGGGTGACCGTGCGGTTCCAGGGCCGCCGCATCGACCTCGTCGGCGCCCGCGCGCCCGGCGGCGGCACGGCGAAGGTGCTCGTGGACGGGCGGGCCGCCGACCAGATCGACGCCTTCTTCATGTCCTTCATCGAGGTCGGCAAGGACAACGTCCGCCCCAAGCGCGGCCTCGTGACCGACCGCGCACCCCACGGCGTCGTGCTCGGCCGCAACGTCGTCCCACAGATCTGGACCATCACCATGACCGACGACGGCGGCAGCTACACCCTCGAGGGCAGCGTCACCGGCTTCGACGGACAGGGCGACAACGCCCAGCCCTTCACCAGCCACAGCGGGCAGATCCTCGTCCCGCCCGACCTCTGGCGCTACAATCGCGACCGCCAGGGCAAAGCCGTCAACAAGAAGGGCGACACCTTCACCTGGCGCGTCTACCGCACCGGCGTCGGCACGGTGGACTTCAAGGGCGAGGCCGGCCAGCGCTTCCGCGTGCCCCTCATCCAGAACCTGCCGAACGCCGCGCACACCCTCGAGCTCGTGACCGAGGGCGGCCCCGTCCGCCTCGAGGCCTTCGACGTCTTCGAGCCGGCATTGAGATAGGTGCGCGCACGCCGCGCGAAATCGAGTTCCGGTCGGATCATCCCGGAGTTATATAACTCCGGGATGATCCGCGGGAGTCCGCCCGATGCCTTGACACAACTCACTGCCCCGCCTAGCATGGCCGCCGCTCCCTTCGCTCTCCCGGAGTTATATAACTCCGGGATGACCCTCGGGAGTCCGCCCGATGCCTTGACACGGCTCACCGCCCCGCCTAGCATGGCCGCCGCTTCCTTCCGTCTGCCGGAGGCTCGACCGTGCCCCCTCTTCCTGCGTCTATCCTGGCGGCGCTGGCCGTCTGCTCGGCTGCCCGGGGAGCGGCGCCCGCCGTCCCGACGCTCCGGCACGTCAACTACCTCGCCGTGCGCGCGCCCAAGGGGGTGCCGCTCACAGGGCGGCTGAGGTGCATCGACCGCGGCCCCACCTACGCCGACTGGCTGCGGTGGCGGCTCGTGCGGCCCGAGGGCTACGTCGCGGCCAGAGGGCGCGTCGAGGAGGGCGAGCAGGGCGGTCTGGCCGCGCGCGTCGAGTGGGACGGCGTGTCCGTCCTCGAGGTCAGCTCGGGGTGGAACGCGGCGCAGGTCGAGCTGGGCGACGTGCCCCACGCCTGGCGCAGCGGCGTCGAGCGCCCGCTGAGGACCGTCCGCGCCTGGGGCCCGCTCCACTTCTGGGTGCCCGAGGGCACCGCCTACTTCAACATCTGGCTCCACGCGAGCGTCAAGACCGAGGGCCTGCACTACGCCATCCGCGACCCGCGCGGCGACGTCGTCCGCGAGGAGGACGGCGACTTCGACGCCCGCACCAAGGTCCAGATCCGCGTGCCCAAGGGCCAGGACTCCGCTGCGTGGTCCATCGAGCTGACGAAGCCGAGGACGAAGGGCCTCTACATCGACGATGTCTATGTCGAGCTGGGCCGCCACCTCCCACCCTTCCTGGCGCCGCGGCCCGACTGGGCACGGCTCTTCGCCGGCGACTGGCGCTACGACCCCAAGGCGCCCCAGCCCAAGCGGCGCTTCGAGGCTACGGCGCCGAAGGTCAAGCCCTTCGCCGGCATCCGCAGCCCCGCGCTCGACAAGGCGTACGAGCGACGCGGCGGCAGGGACTGGCGGACCTCGCTCCCCTTCACCTATGTCCTCGACTATGGCTCGAAGCATCTCGGCAACCCCGACTACGCGCCGGCCGTCGCCACCGCGCCGCCCGCCCTCCTGCACCTGGGCAAGGACGTGCCCTTCAACCACGGCTGGGGCCCCATCCAGGCCCTCGGCGGCGAGAACCAGGCGTTCGGATTCGGAGAGCACATCGCTCGCATCTCGCCCGAGCAGGTCCGCGAGCGCATCGCCGGCCTGCGGGCGATGGTCGAGCAACTCCACAAGGCCGGCGTCCGCTGGGTGGCACCCTACGTCTGCGGGATGACGATCAACGGCGACCCCGAGCGCCGCACCGGCTTCTGGGGGTTCTACGACCACTGGGACGACTACCGCCCGCTCGGGCTGTGCCCCAGGCCCGACGACCCCGTCCAGTGGCTCCAACGCACCCCAGACGGCAAGCCCCGCCTCTACTACCGCTACAACTACCCGGAGGAGTACTACCCGCGCTTCAAGACCAACCATCGCCTCGCCGCCTGCTGGCGCAGCGACGGCTGGCGGACGTGGCTGAGCGAGGTCGTGCGCTTCGCGGCCCGCTGCGGCTGCGACGGGGTGTTCGTGGACAACGCCTGCTCGCAACGCTGCCAGTGCAAGCTGTGTCTCGCTGCCTTCCGCGAGCATCTCAGCAAGCGCTACCCCGCCGACCAGGCGCGGCGCCTCTTCGGCGATACCCCGCTCGGCCAGATGGCCTGGCCGACGAAGGAGCAGCGCTATTCGCCGCTCTACGCCGAGCAGCAGCGTTTCTGGTGCAAGACGGTCCGCGAGCAGCTCGCGACCCTCAAGGCCGTGGGCACGAAGGCTCTGGGCCGCGAGTTCCGCGTCTTCCCCAACGGCGGTCGGCCGGCCTGGATCCAACGGGCCTTCCCCGACGCCGACTTCGTCATGTTCGAGAAGTCCATCGGCGACTACGGCACCCACCCCGGGATGGTGCTCAGCCCTGTCTTTGGCGACCTGAAGCTGCGGGTGTGGAACGACAACATCTTCGAGCACAAGTTCGTCCAGTGCCTGCGTAGTCGCGTGCGGCCGATCATCCTGAGCCGCGCCGGCTGGCCGCGCCGGCCGCCGTGGCGGATGCTCAACCCGAACGCCGCGCGTCTCGGCATGGCCGAGTGCGCGGCCTTCAGCGGCGGCGGCGGCTTCCTGCTCCGCCCGATGTTCGGCGTCTACCACGACGCGCTCAACGAGTATCGCCGCTTCTTCGAGACCCACCCCCAGCTCTACGCGGGCCTCCAGAGCTACGCCCAGGTCGGCGTCCTCGCCTGTCCCGAGCAGGACTGGCTCGGCAACCGCGCCCACATCGCCGCCGTGCGCGAGCTGACCCGCGTGCTGACCGAGGCGCACGTGCTGTTCGACTACGTCTCGGAGACCGACTTCGAGTCCCGCGTTCGGCGTGTCTACTCGACAACCATCGCCGCCGAGATGCGCGTCGTCTCCAACGCTTGCATGACCGCGCTCGATCTCGGGAAGCCTCTCACGATCGTCGGCGAGTTCGCGACAAGCAAAGACCTCGCGGACCCGCCGTTGGAGCCCAAGGCGTGGAAGGAGGCGATACGGTGCGCCACGGTCGAGGCCGCCCCCCAGGCCCTCGGCGCGGACGCCTCCGTCCTGTCGTGCCCTTCCCGCGAGCTGGCGCCCCACGTGAAGGTCAACGCCTTCTGCACGCCCGGCGAGGGGCCGGGGCGCGTTGTCGTGCACGTCGTCAACTACAACGTCCCGCTCGGCGTCGAGGCCGCGCGGCCGACGCCCGTGGACGGCATCGAGCTTCGTCTGCCGTGGCCGAAGGGCCGGCGGGTCGCGGCGGCCACCGCCTACGCGCCCGACGAGCAGGAGCCGGTGCCGCTCGAGACCCGCATCGAGGACGGTCGGCTCCTGTGCCGCCTGCCCCGCGTGCGCATCTATCGTGTTGTCGAGGTTCGCTGCGAGAAGGCCAACTGATCGCAACAGGAGGCGGTTGATGCCCCCATCCCGACGCGACTTCCTGAGAACGACGTTGGCCGGCGCCATCGCCGCGCCGGCTCTCGCGCATGCGGCGACCAAGGAGAGCGGAATGCGACGCCCCAACCTCGTCGTCATCCTGACCGACAACCAGGGCGCCTGGACCCTCGGCTGCTATGGCAACAAGGACATCCGGACGCCTCACATCGACCGCCTGGCCGCCGATGGCACACGCTTCACCCGCGCCTTCGCCAACAATGCCGTCTGCTCGCCCACGCGCGCCAGCCTCCTCACCGGCCTCATGCCCTCCCAGCACGGCGTCCACTGCTACCTCCGCGCCAACCGCGCGCAGATGGGGCCGAAGGCTTATTGCACGATCAAGGAGTTCCGCACCCTCCCCGAGGTCCTCACCGCCGCCGGCTACGCCTGCGGCCTCGTCGGCAAGTGGCACCTCGGCGCCAACCTCCGCCCGCAGGAGTCCTTCACCTACTGGATCACCAAGCCCCACGGCCACACCACCGCCTTCTACGACGTGCCTATCATCCACCACGGCAAGGTCTCCAAGGTCGCCAGGTACACGACCGAGCTGTGGGCCGAGCACGCCGTCCGGTTCATCGAGCAGCACCGCGAGCGGCCCTTCTTCCTCTTTCTCGCCTTCAACGGCCCCTACGGTCTCGGCGGCAGCCTGCTCAAGCCGGCCCGCAACCGCCACGCCGCCTACTACGCCGACAAGACTCTCCCGTGCTTCCCACGACGCCCCATCCACCCCTGGCAGCGCAACAACCGCCAGTACATGAACAACGTCCAGGCCATGCGGCGCTACGCCGCCGAGTGCAGCGGCGTGGACGACGGCGTCGGCGCGGTCATGGCCGCACTGAAGCGGCTCGGCCTCGACGAGGACACGGTCGTCGTCTACACGGCCGACCAGGGCTGGGGCGGCGGCCAGCACGGCATCTGGGGCATGGGCGACCACACCCGCCCCCTCCACGCCTTCGACCCGACCATGCACATCCCGCTCATCGTCCGCCACCCCGACGTCGTCGGCGCCGGCGCGACCTGCGACCGCATGGTCGGCACCTGCGACCTCATGCCCACCCTCCTCGGCCACCTCGGCCTCGCCGACCAGATGCCCGCGAAGCCCCCGTCGCCAGGCCGCGACGCCTCCCCCTTCCTCCGCGGCAAGACCGCCCCGTGGGACGACGTGGTCTTCTACGAGTTCGAGGACACCCGCGCCGTCCGCACCGCCGACTGGAAGCTCATCCGCCGCCACCCCAACGGCGCGGACGAGCTCTACCACCTGGCCGACGACCCTGAAGAAGAGAAGAACCTCTTCGACGACCCCGCCCACGCGGCGGCGCAGCGGCAACTCCAGGCCCGCCTCGACGCCTTCTTCGCCCGCTACGCCGACCCCCAGTACGACCTCTGGAAGGGCGGGAGGTCGAAGGCAGGGCGGATCACGCGGATGTAGGAGCCCTCTATAAAGGCATTGCAGATCAGCAGCACTGCGCTAGAATGGAAGAGCGGCAGGTCTTGAGGGAAAGGACGACTCGCGCCATGGCGAGACGGGTGTACATCGAGACGACGATCCCGAGTTTCTATGTCGAGCCTCGGACTGAGCCGACTATGGTCGCGCGCCGCGAGTGGACTCGCGAATGGTGGGCCAGACACGCAACTCACTACGAACTGGTGACCAGCGTGGCTGTGCTCGAGGAGTTGGGGACGGGCAGGCACCCCAACAAGGCCGCCGCGCTGGAGCTCGTGGCGGGCCTGCCCGTGCTCCCCAACCCGCCCGTCATCGACGCCATTGTCGAGGAGTACGTGGCCAGACACGTCATGCCCGCCGACCCGCGGGGCGATGCGCTCCACCTCGCGCTGGCCTCGTATCATCACTGCCACTTCCTCCTGACGTGGAATTGCAGCCACCTCGCCAACGCCAACAAGTTCGAGCACATCCGATTCGTCAATGCCGAACTGGGCCTCTTCTGCCCGATCCTTACCACACCGGTGGAACTCCTCGAACAGCCGGAGGAGTAGGACAAGATGGACGATCCCGTGATCGACGAGGTCCGACGGGTACGGCACGAGATCTCCGCGCGCTTTGGCCACGATACCAAAGCGCTTATGGACCACTACCGCGAACTTGAGAGGAAGTACGCCGATCGCATTCTGCACGAGCCGGCCGGGCTCGCGCCGACGGCGTCGCGACGCCCCCCCACCGACTGACCCGCCACCATCGCCGCTCAGGCAGGTTTCCACCACTGGTCGAGCAGGGCCTGGAGCTCGCGGACCTCGTCGGGATGCTTCGCCGCGAGGTTGGTCTTCTCGTGGGGGTCGTCCTCGAGGTTGTAGAGCTCGGGGCCGGCCTCCGCCACGTTGCGGGGATGAGGCAGGCAGAGCTTCCACCAGCCGCTCACACACCATCGCCACTCGAGGTTCTTCGCGGGGTCGTTGATATCGACGGCGTCGTGGGTGAAGGCGCCGCCGTAGACCGTGCTCCGCGCCGCGAGGGCCTTCTCGTCGAGCAGGTTGACCCCCTGCATGTCCTTCGTGGGCTCGAGGCCGGCTGCGGCAAGGAGGGTGGGCGCCAGGTCGATGCTGCTCGCGAGGGTCGTCTCGTCGCGACGCGGCGTCGCCTTGCCGGGCCGGCGGACCATGAGGGGTGTGCGAACCCCGCCGTCGAAGCGCGAGCGTTTCGAGCGGGGCGCGAAGCCCCCCGAGCTGGGCCGCTGGATCCACCCGTTGTCGCACAGGTAGAGGACCATGGTGTTCTCGCGCAGGCCCTTCTTGTCCAGGTAGTCGAGGAGCTGGCCGCAGGTCTCGTCGAACCACTCGCACATGGCCCAGTAGCGGGCGATATGGATCGAGGGGGTCTTGTCCTTGTACTTGGCGAGCAGCCGCTCGGGCGGGTTGTGGGGCGAGTGGGGCAGGAAGGGCGCGTACCAGATGAAGAAGGGCTTGCCGCCTGCCGCGTCGATGAAGTCGAAGAGGGGCTTCATCGACTTACGGCCGATGGTCAGGCCCGCGTCGCCGTGTCGGCCGCCGCGCTTGGGGTCGCCGTGGGTCATCCCGTGGGTGAAGCCGCCGCGGCGGTGGTGGCCGAGCCACCACTTGCCCGACTGATGGCTCAGGTAGCCCTTGACCGCGAGCATCCGGGGGATGGTGGCCACTCTCTCGATGTAGTCGTGCACCTGGTAGCGCAGCTTCAGCCGCTCGGGTCCCCAGCCCCGCTCGCCGGCGACCTTGGGCGGGTCGTTGCTCGTGACCTTGTGCTGGTGCGGATGCAGGCCCGTGACCATCGACGCCAGCGACGGGCAGCACAGCGGCGCCGTGACGTAGCCGCGGGTGAACACCACGCTCTCGCTCGCCAGCTTGTCGAGGCGGGGCGTCTGGATGATCGGGTGGCCCATGAAACCGTAGTCGGTCCACGCCTGGTCGTCGGAGATGATGAGCACGATGTTCGGCGGACGCTCCTGGGCAGCAGCGTCCCGCGGCGACAGCGCGAGTGCGCCTGACATCAATGCGGCCCCCTTCAGGAACTCTCGGCGGTTCGGCGACGACACGGGCGGTTTCTCCCTTCGATGGCAGCCCCGCCCTCCCTTCTGCGTCGCGAGTCTACCACTGGATCCCAGCACGGTCAACACCCACTGCGTTGATCGGCACGCCGAAAGCCGTTATCATCTCTGGCGCACCCTACCGGAGCAATTCAAGGAGAATGCCATGGCAGACGACCTCGATCGGAGGAGCTTCCTGGCGGGCACCGCCGGCGGTGTGCTGGCGAGCCTCGCAGCGGGTGCACTGGCGGCGCCAAAGGAGAACCGTCCGAACATCCTGTGGATCGTCTCCGAGGACACCGGCCCCGAGTTCGGATGCTACGGCTACCCGCTCGTCCACACGCCGAACGTCGATCGCCTGGCGAAGGAGGGCGCGCGCTTCACCAACGCCTTCACCGCCACGCCCGTATGCTCGACCAGCCGCTCGACCTTCATGACCGGCGTCTACTGCACCACCCTCGGCGCCCACCACCACCGCAGCCACCGCCGCGACGGCTACACCCTCGCCGACGGCATCCACGTCTTCACACAGTACCTCCGCGACGCCGGCTACTTCACCGCCATCCCAGGCGGCAAGAAGACCGACTGGAACTTCAAGCCGAAGGTCAAGCCCTACGACTCGAACAAGTGGGACGACCTGAAGGCCCACCAGCCCTTCTTCGCCCAGTACCAGTTCTCCGAGACCCATCGCCGCTTCAAGCACTGCAAGGAGCACCCCGTCGATCCCGCCAAGGTCGCCCTCCCGCCCTACTACCCCGACCATCCCGTCGCGCGCGAGGACTGGGCGCTGTACCTCGAGACGGTGAACGTGCTGGACCAGAAGATCGGCACGGTGCTCGAGCGGCTCGAGCGCGACGGGCTCGCCGAGAACACGATCGTCTTCTACTTCGGCGACCACGGCCGCGCGCACGTCCGCGGCAAGCAGTGGCTC
Organism: uncultured bacterium; assembly: GCA_965603035.1. Classification (GTDB taxonomy): domain Bacteria; phylum Planctomycetota; class PUPC01; order DSUN01; family DSUN01; genus CAZDNN01. Next base: position 7,224 of record CBFDBL010000021.1, on the reverse strand, counting down.
TACGACGGCGGCATCCACATCCCGCTCGTCATCCGCTGGCCCGGCCATATCAAGGCCGGCACGAAGATCGAGGAGCTGGTCAGCGCCCTCGACTTCGCGCCGACCGTGCTCGACCTCGCCGGCGCCCCCGTCCCCAAGCACATGCAGGGACGCGTCTTCCTCGGTCCCCACAAGCAGCCCGAGCCCGAACACGTCTTCGCCACCCGCGACCGCTGCGACGAGACCATGGACCGCATCCGAGCCGTCCGCTCCCGACGCTGGAAGTACCTCCGCAACTTCATGCCCGAGCGGCCCTACACCCAGCTCAACCGCTACAAGGAACGCTCCTACCCCATGCTCCCGCTCCTGCGCAAGCTCCACGCCGAGGGCAAGCTCACCCCCACCCAGGCCCTCTTCATGGCCGAGCGACGCCCCGCCGAGGAGCTCTACGACGTCCAGGCCGACCCCTGGGAAGTCAAGAACCTCGCCGACTCGCCCGACCACCAGGCCGTGCTCCTCAAGATGCGCAAGCGGCTCGACCAGTGGATCCAGGAGACCGGCGACAAGGCCGAGACCCCCGAGGACCCCGCCGTCCAGAAAAGCTACGAGGAGAAGATGAAGGGCGCCTACGACCGCAAGGGCAAAGGCGGCAAGGCGAAGGGCGGCAAGGGCAAGCGCCTGCCCAGGAAGGGCGCCCTCCCACGCGAAGCGGGGCCGACGACCACCAGCACGTAGTGAACCGTGCGTCTGGCCCAGACGCTCACCGGCACGGCCACGCTGCGAACCACAGCCGCCGTCATCTCGGACAGGGAGGAGTACCTCCCCGGCGGAGGCCCGGACCTCCCCGTGGCCCTGGCAGGGGGAGCAGTGCCTCCCCGTCACGGCCCGCAAGACTCGGCTTGGCCTCCCGAAGGCGTCACTCGCCGCCGGGGCGTTGCTTGAGCTGCCTGAGAAGGAACTTGCAGGAGTTCCTCAACGCATCGCGGGGTCTCCCGGGGGTAAGCGATCCCATCAGGAACGCAAGGTTCTCAGGAAACCAGTACCCCTCGTCCCACTGCCAGCGAAGAGCTTCCTTGGCGATGGCCTCATCGTTCGCCCTGGCCAGGTCATCCGTTTCCTGGCTCGCAGCGGCCGCGATCGCCCATGCCCCCGTGTCGCCGAAGTCGACGGCGATCCTGTTTGCCAAGAGCATCCGCTCGACAGGGTTCCTGGATCTGCCGAGCCAGAAGCACAGGATCCCGAAGGCCTCATCGGGCTTTCTGCCTGCGCTCTCGCGCAGGCGGAGCGCGTAGGACGCCGCCCCGGCGATGATCGGGTCGGTCTGCTTCACAAGCTGTGAGAGCAGGCGCCCAGTGGCCTCGTCTCCTGCAAAGGCAAGGGCGACCACCGCACACAGGCGGACATCCGCGCTGTCCACTCGCGTGAGCGTGGCGTACGCCTCGGCCTCGTGCTTGCCCATGCGTCGGCCCTGGGCAGGCTGACGGACGAGTTTCGCTAGTTCCACGCACACATCCGCTGCCCTGGCGTCAATGGGGCGCGCAAGTGAGTTCCGCGCACAGGCGCCGTGCACCAGTGTCAGTCCCAACGCCGTGCGGGCGGCGAGTCTCAGGAAGCGCGTCCGCGGCATGCCGGCGTCTCCTAGTCGTTGTACTGATCGATCGTCCCGTGCAGTGTGCGGGATCACACACCACTCTACATGTCTGACAGGCCATCCAGGATCACGTCGTCGATGTTCTTGCTGAGCTTGGCGATCATCGCCTTCGCTTGCCGGGCGTAGCCCGAGGCGGGGTACTCCTGCACCACAGTGCGAAAGAGCTTGACGGCGTTAGGGTGGTGAGGCTCGCCCCTGGCGGCCTCGAGCGCGCCGGCATTGCAGTAGCCACACGCCTTCTCGTTGTACTCCGATGACAGCTCGCTATACTCGAGCCACATGGCGACAGCGGCGTCGCGGCGACCGGCGTTGAAGAGCAAGCTCGGCAGCCACGTGCGGGCGTTCATCGCGAGAGCGCTGTCGGGGGCCTGGTCGATCACGGCCTGATAGGCCGCGATGGCCTGCGCCCCGCGTCGCGTCTCCCTGTAGTACCTGCCCGTCATGTACCGTGCCCTCAGCGCGACCTCGGTTCCCGGGTAGCGCGTCAGCAGGACGTCGCAGTAGCTCATGCCTGGGAGATAGTCCCTCCGCATCAACCGCCGCAGGGCTTCGCCCCGGATCAGGTCCGCGGTCAAGGCATCCGCCCTGCCTCTCGCATCAGTAGGGCTGCACCCCTCTCTGAGGGCGGTGGTCTGGGCGAGGGCGCCCCGCGCGTCGGCGTACGCAAGGAAGGCCTCCCGCGCGCGGATCTCGTCTCCCATCTCGGTATGGCACCGCGAGATCACCTTGAGCGCCTGAGCCGCCTGCGCCGAGCCAGGCCACCGCGCGCGCAGGGCCTGCGCCATGGCGATGATGCGGTCAAAGGCTCCACGCGCCACCTGCGGCGCGGAGGTGCATGACGCAAGCTCACCCTCGAGGAGTTCCAGCGCCTGCTTGGGGTTCTTGGTCGATGCGAAGAACCCGTCATCTATTGGCTGCTTGGATGCTGGTTGCGGGGAGCCAAGAGCACCAACTGCGGTCACTTCGTCGGTGGGGATGCTGAGCACGGGGTCCCGCCGGGCAAAGGGCGTCGCCTTAAGTACCGACAGGCCCCACCACAACCCGAGACCGATGACCAGCGCCCCCGCGGCCGCGCAGGCGCTCCACCACAGCCGCGCGCGGCGGCGCCAGGCCGCCTCGAGGCGCTGTTGGCGCAGCTCGAGGGTCTTGGCGCGGACGGCGGCGAGGATGTGGAGGCGGGTCTCGAGGAGGATGCGCTCGGGCACCTCGATGTCGGCTTCGGCCCGGCCGAGGCCCCGGAGGGCGCCGCCGATGGCGGCGACGTCGGCCATGTAGGCGCGGCAGGCGGGGCACTCGGCGGCGTGGGCCTCGGCGCGGCGGCGTTCGTCGTCGCTCAGCCAGCCCTCCTCGCCGAGGGCCAACTCGCCGAGGAGCTCGCGAAGCGCGTCGCAGGAGGATGTGGGGTCGGTGCTCATCGTAGCCGCCTTCATATAGAAGTCGAATGGGAGGACGAGATGTCCTATTCATGAGAAATGAAATTCGGGCGGTTTTTCTGGGCGAGGAGCGGGGATCCGACGTAACTCCTTATTCTGCAACGGGATGCGTGCCGGAGGTTTCTGGGTCGTCATCGAGGAGGGCGCGCAGACGCTCCCGGGCCCGGTGACACTGGTTCCTGACGGTCTTCGGTGTGGTGCCCATGGCGTTAGCGGCTTGGTCGCAAGTCATTCCGTCGAGGTATCTTAGGGTGAAGGCCCTGCGCTCGCGCTCGGGCAGATCGGCGAGGTCGGCGAGGACGTGGCGGACGGTGTCGGCGGGCCGTCGGCGAGCCCCTCGCGGTGAGGGGCCGTGCTGCGGACATGGCCGGTGGCTACGCAGCGGGCGGTGCCGCCGAGCAAGGGACGCCGTCCCGTCGCCCGCGCTCGTGTTGGGCTCGCGTCATCTACTGGGTCTTCTTCGCTTGGCGCGGATGCTCGAAGACGGGCTTGTAGGTCTCGATGAACGTCTTCGCCTGTCGGAAGTGGTCCGCTCCGATCCGGCGGCTCCCCGCCCAGCGGTCCATCCTTGCCAGGGCCTGCTCCTTCCCCTCGATCTGCATGATGACCCACGCAGCCAGCTTCCGTTCCGTGTCGTCCTTCGACTTGCGTATGGTCACTTCCATGGCGTTCACCGCCGGGCCCCCGATCCTCCAGAGCGCCACGGCCGCCACGTAGTAGGCTTCGGATGGTATCGTCTCATGGCGCATCGCCTCGCCTTCGGGCAGGTAGGTCAGCAGCTTGCACAGGTGGGGCACGGCCTGTGGCGCTCTGAGCTTGCCGAGAAGGTCGATGGCGAGATGCAGCGGGCCGCCGAAGTCCCTGTTGATACCCTTCTCGTGCAGGATGGCGATGAGCTGCTGGATCGTCTGCTCGCGTTGCTCGAGGATCTGCTTCGCGGCTGCCTGCCGCTCCCAAGTCTTCTGTTTGTGCAGGCCGGCAGCCACAGAGGAGGCTGCGACCCCTGTGCGTGCGCAGCATACGATGAGAAGACTCAGCAGCCCGGCGACCAGCACGAGTGCTCGCCCCATGGTCTTGACCTCCTTGCCGAACGGCCTGTGCGGATCCGCGCGTGAGCGACCACCGGCCGCTCACTGCGAGCGGCGGCGGGCCGGCTTCTGTCTATTCCTCCTCGATCACCAGCGTGAGCGTCTGGAGGTCCGCCTGTGCGGGGGTCGACGAGTCCTGAGCTTCGACCGTGAAGGCGTATGTCCCGGGCACGGTCGGCATGCCGCTGATCTTACCTGTGGCGGCGTTGAGTGTCAAGCCTGCCGGCAGGCTTCCGGAGTCGATACTCCAGGCGACGGGGGCTGTGCCGTTCGCGCTGGCGAGCGTCTGGTCGTAGTCGGTGTACTCATACCCGTTCGGGAGCGTGGCCGTCGTGATGTTCAGCGGGTTTATCGGCGTGTTCCCCCAGAAGGCGTGGCCAGGCGGGATCTCATTGTCGTAGGTGTTGTCCTTCTGCCACGCCGCCCCGACCTTCTTGACCGACCCGAAGCAGCGCCAGGGCTTGTACTCGGAGCATCGGTCGCCGTGACTCGATGCGGCCGCCCCAAGACCGACGCGGGCCCACTCGCGCATGTTGTCCTTGAAGACGTGCGCATCGCCCGGGGGGGTCCCGCCAGGGCCATCGTTGCCATAGAGGTGGCCGTTGCCGTTCCAGGGATTGTTGTCCTCCTCACCGTCGTGGCTATCGTCGTTCACCCAACCCGTGCTGCTTTCGGTGATCGCCCATCCTGCCGCCGTGTGTCTCCAGAACATCGTCCTCCTCTCTCTGGACACGTCCCACTTGATCTCGCTCTTTTTGAAGATCTTGCCGTTGGCGTCCGTCACGAGAACATCCGGCTTGACTGCGAACTCGACCTCGCAGTAGTGGTGCCACGTGCCATTCGCCGCATTCCAGACCTTGAAGACGCCGGTGCCATTCGGATAGCCCTTCTCGTTGTCGGCGAAGTGGTTGCCGGCCTGGCCATTGGCGGGGCTGTAGCCGCTGGGGGTCGCGCCGATGATGTAGACGAGCATGGTGTAGTCGCTCGTGCCGATCTCGGCCTTCACCGTGTGCTTGGCCCAGGCGGCCCTGGAGACCTTCCTCTGGAGCGGGTGGCCGGCCACGGCCTCACCGCCTGTCCACGTGATGAGGCTGGCGACGAGGCCCTCGGCGACGTCGGGGTAGATCTCGGCCTGGAGCATCACGTAGCCCGCGTCGCCCGTCATGGGCTTGATGGCCGCGCAGATGTCGGTGCGGTCAGGGGTAAATCCCACAACGGGGGAGATGTCCGTGGCGGTGTTGTTGAGGACGTCGATGTCGGTGACCTCGATGACATTGAGCTCGGAGGAGTCGCTGCCGTGTGCCCCGTCCTCGGGGCACTTCGCCGAGACGGTCCACGTGCCGGCGGTGTCGGCTGTGCCGTCCAGCGTCCTGGAGCTGGCGGGGTCCTCGGCCACCGGCCAGAAGGACGGACAGTACAGGAAGCTCACGTCCCCGTACGTCACGTCGCAGTTCTCGCCGCACGAGCAGGTCGCCGTGTACGTCGGGATGTCGTCGCCTATGGCCACATACGTGGGCCCGTCCGGGGTGACGTCCACTTGGTCCGCCGCCTCAGCCGACGAGCCGATCTGCCAGAGCAGCCCCCACGTGGCGCTCGCGACCACCAACACAAGCGCCGCACGGGTGATGCCGCCGAAGCCGCTTCTGCTGCTGCCGTTCGCCATCACAGTCGCCCTCCTGCTGCCTGCCTCGATGCCCGCCCGCCCCCGGCCCAGCCGGGCTCCCGGGAGGTCACGCGGGTCAGAGGTCCAGGATTTGCCGTTCGATCTCCTTCTCGACCCCGGCCAGCGCGCTCTGGGCCACCGAGGCACAAGGCGTGTTCGGGTAGTCGTGCAACACCTTCCGATACATCGCGATCGCTTGGGGGTAGAACCGCGCGCCCCGGAAGGCCAGCAGAGCGCCCGCGTTGTAGTAGCCGTTCGCCGTCCCCTCCTCCGACGGGCACGCATGCGCATAGTCGACCCAAGCGTGCACGGCCTCGTCCTGGTGGCCGGCCTTGAACAACGCCGGCGGGAGTGACATGCGCGCCGTCATGCCAGCGGCGCTGTGGGGGGTTTCCTGGATGACGGACCGGAACGCCTTGACGGCACGGCCGGGCAGGTGGTGCCGCTGGTAGTACTGGCCAACCATCACCCGAGCGGTCCACCCCGGCTCGGTGCCGTCGTAGCGGGCCACCAGGACGTCGCAGTAACTCAATGCCAGGAGATGGGTCTTCTCGCGGAACAGCCGCGCAGCTTCACAGGCAATGACGTTGGCTGTCACGTCCTGTGCCTGGGCCTCGGCCTCCGTCTCGTCCCGGCCGGCCGCCAGGGCCCTTGCCCGTGCTTGGGCGCCGAGCGCGTCTGCGTAGGCAAAGAACGCGGCCCGTGCGAGTTCTTTCTCGCCGAGAAGCGCGTAGCACCGCGAAATCAGCGCCAGCGCGTCGAGCGCCTCCCTGCAGTCCGGCCAACGGGCCCGCAAGGCTCCTGCATCGGCGATCACCTGCTCGAGGGCCCCCGGCGCTTGGTCAGAGACCCGCCGCGCGGCCCCCGCCCGCGCCGCGAGGGCATTCAGGGCGGTCCCGGCCTCTGCCCAGCGACTGAAGGTCGCCGGAGCCGTGGCCCACGCCGGCCCTTCTCGGGGCGCGGCGTCGATGGCGGGTTGCTGAACGATGGACCTCACATCAGCATCGAACGTGATGCGGGTGCTGGGCGTAGGAGTCACCGTCTCGGGCTCTCGCTGTGGATGAGCGGCTACAGAAGGCGGAGAAGGTGACCGCCGACGCTGCGAGAGCGCCGCCCAGGCGCCAATGGCAAGCAGCACAACACCGGCCGCAGCACAAGCTACCCAGCCCAGCCGCGCGCGGCGGCGCCAGGCGGTCTCGAGGCGCTGCTGGCGCAGTTCGATGGTCTTGGCGCGGACGGCGGCGAGGATGCGGTAGCGGCTCTCGAGGAGGACCCGCTCGGGCACCTCGACGTCGGCTTCGCCGAGGCTCCGCAGCGCGCCGGCGATGGCCGCGACGTCGGCGATGTAAGCCCGACAGGCGGGGCAGTCGGCGGCGTGGGCCTCGGCGCGGCGACGCTCGTCGTCGCTCA
>CBFDBL010000020.1:0-23447 GCA_965603035.1 uncultured bacterium | reverse complement strand
GACAGGGGAGCCACGTTTGCGCGCGTCGACGGTGGCGCCGTGGGCGGTCGCTGCGAGACGGGCTACGCCCTGAGGGTCGATCCCAAGGGCCGGCGCCTCGCCTGCTTCATGCTCGACGGCAAGTCGGCCATGACCCTCGACGGCGGCAAGACCTGGAGGCCCATCAAGAACGTCGCCAGGGGCTACGACTGGGCCGCCGTCGATTGGAGCCAGCGCGAGGCCATGACCCTGTTCGCCCGTGTCCACGAGCTGGGTGGCCTCGGCGTCATCAGCCAGGACGGCGGGAAGTCGTGGAAGGAGCTTGGCAAAGACTTCGGCCCGATGGGGGTCTTCAGCGAGTCCGTGCTCGTGACCAGCAAAGGCGAGGAGAGGAAGTGGCGGGGCATCGTCCGGAGCACCGATGGTGGCTCGACGTGGCAGAAAGTCAGTGACGCTTCACCCATCGGCGTCATGGCCGTCTGGGAAGGCGTGGGCTACTGGCTCAGCGACCAGGGTCTTCTCAGGAGCAGGGACAAGGGACAGACCTGGGAGCGGGTTGGCCAGCTCTCGGGCGGCGTGTGGGGGCCGTACTTCGGCAAGGATGCAGGCCACTTCGCGGTGGTGAGCCGGAAGGGCTTCCACGAGACCGCCGACGGCGGGAAGTCGTGGCGGTCGCTCACCTCCTATCCCCCTTCGCTGAAGGGGGAGTTCAACACACACGGCTGGATGGTGAACTTCCCCTGGGATGCCATCGGCAAGGTGTGCTACGTCGCGCGGATGAGTCAGCCGACCTGCAAGTGTGAGTACTGACGTCACGGATGGCGGGGCCGGTTGAGATCCATGGCGGCCCCCAGCCTGAGGAGCGAATCGTGCGCGTATCGGTAACCGCCGGGTCTCTGGCGCTCCCCCTTACTGCCCTCGTGACGGCGGGATGCAGCCTTCTCCCCCAGAGCAGCGGCGCCTCGCGCCGGGCCTTCGCGCCGGCGATCGCGCGGGCAGGGGACGGCAGTTGGTCGGTGAGCACGCCTCGCTACAGCGCCTCGGTGAGCCGCCAGGGCTACCTCACCTCGCTCGAGGTCGGTGACGTCGAGACGATCGATGCCTTCGCCTATCAGGCTCGGGCCAAGCTGGTCGCCGACAGGGTCGAGGCCGAGGCCGATACGCTGAAGGTGCATCTCAAGGGCCAGGGCGAGGCGACGATCGACTACCGGTTCCGCCGCAGCGGTGTCACCATCGCACCCACTTGGCGAGGGGGCGGCTACGCGGACTTCCAGCTCACGGCATCCCCCGCCGTGCTGGGGGTCGAGCTTCTCAATGACAAGTCGGTGACTGTCGGAGCCGACGCCATGCGGTTCGTCGAGCGCGGCGAGGTCCGCGGCGTGCCGGCCGTTCAGTCGAGCCGCAACCAGATGGTGCGCTTCCACTTCCCAGGGTTTGGCCTCCACGCCTACGTCCAGGCCTGGGGTTGCCCCTACAACTACGAGTCGGCCGGCTCGATCCGCGACCGCAGGTGGGGCCGGTCGATCATGGAAGCCAACAAGGCGTTTCCCATTATCCTCACCATCCAGCCTCGACCCGACCAGGCGGCCCTTCGCGCGCTGCCCTTCGTGCCGCGCACCGACAAGGTGTGCAGCCTCTACTACCTCGACGAGCCTTGCACGTGGACACTCGACCTCGGCGAGCGCAAGGCGTGGCAGCACCTTCTCGACGCCGGCATCGCCCGCCTGGACCTCTCGTGGCGCCTGACCGACATCCACGACAAGCCGGCCGGCGAAGGCAAGGGGGTGATTGGGCTCAGCGCAGCAGCGGAGCGGATCGCGCAGCCGGTCGAGCTGAAGGTGCCCGGCACGGGCTACTATCAGGCGCGGTTCGAGCTCACGGAGCCGTCGGGCAGGATGCTGCCGAGCAGCTTCCTCACGCGTTTCACCGTGACCCACAGGATCGCGGGAATGGTCAACCGCGACGACTCGCTGGCCGGGAAGGCGATGAGCGACTACGCGGTGGTCGGGATGGTCGGCGTCGGCGCCATCCGCGAGAGCCACAACATCGGCGGCTTCTTCTCCGACAAGCCCCAGAAGGAGCCCGACTGGGTGAAGGTCGCGGGTGCCGAGCCGTCCGTCTGGATGCACGTCAAGCGGCTCGACGAGTTGTTCGACCGCGCGGCCAGCGAGAGCAAGCGATACGGCCTCCGCTGGTTCTTCCAGGCCAACAGCCGCCCAAGCTACGCCACGCCGGCGGTTTACGAGGCCATGGCTCACGCCCTCGTGTCGCGGTACAAGGACCGCTGCACCCATTGGGAGGTCGAGAACGAGCCCAACTTCGGCTACACGCCGGCGAACTACGTGACGCAGTGCGTGATCCCCTTCGCCAAGGGGGCGAAGCGTGCGGACCCGACGTGCGCGATCCTGGGGCCTGGCGGCTGCGGCGTGCGCGATACGCTCCGCTTCATGGAGCACATCTACGCCACGGGCGCACACAAGTGGTTCGACGAGATCACCACCCACAGCTACCCCGGCCCCGGCGAGCCGTGGGGGCGCTTCGGCAACGTGGCCATGATCGAGAAGCTGCGCGAGTGGATGAAGGCCCACGGCGACGGCCGCAAGCCGTTGTGGCAGACCGAGCAGGGCTACCGCTGGCAGCTCGCGCCCAAGGCCGAGGCCGCGCGGTACGCCGTCCGCCAGTTCCTCCAGGCCTGGCGGCTGGGCATCGCGCCGTCGAGGCACTACTACTTCTACCCGCAGTCGCACGGCTTCGAGTCGTGGTACCAGGTCGGCGGCGGCGAGGCGGGCAGCGAGAAGTCGTGGCTGCCCGTCGCGGCCGCGCAGCGGTTCCTGGCCGAGAACACCCACGGGATGGAGTTCGCCGGCAACGTGCCGACGCCGTACAAGGGCATCTATCTCGCACGGCTCACCGGAGCGGACGGTGACGTCGTTGCGGCCTGGACCTTCGACTTCGCCTTCACGCTGCGCGCCAAGGCCCCCGGCCTCCGACGCGTCGTCGGCTACATGGGCAATCCGCTTCCCGTCGAGCGCGGTGCCGACGGCGTCGTCTCGCTGCCGCTGTCGGGCGAGCCGATCTACGTGCATCTGGCGAAGGGCAGCGCGTTCGACGTGGTGAACCGGACCTTCGGCCGGAATCTCGCGTCGGCCTCCGCAGGCGCCACTGCCTCGGCCTCGTCATCGGAGCCCAAGCACCCGGCCGCCTTCGCCAACGACGACAACTGGGAGCTGTGGGAGGACGCGCCCGAGCTCCCCGGCCGCACGTCGTGGATGAGCGGCGAGATGGACCCGTCGCCCAAGCGGCCCGACTGGCTCCAGGTCACCTTCCCCTGCTCGCGCACCATCGACCGCATGGCCGCGCTGTGCTACCTGCCGGCCGTCAACGCCTCGCCCCGCGACTTCGCCTTCCAGGTCAAGCAGGGGCGCCGCTGGAAGACGGTTGCATCGGGCAGCGACGAATGGAGCTGGGTGCTCTACCGCGAGTTCGCCCCCGTGACCACGACGGCCGTGCGTCTGGCCGTCACGCGCATCAACGACGGCTGGCACGGCGATCGCCGGTGGATGCACGTCCTCATGGGCCCCGAGGCACGGAACTACACGGCCAGCAAGGTGCTCGTCGCCGAGCTTGAGGCGTATGGCCCGCCGCCGTCCGTCGAGGTGCGCGCCAGCGTCGCCTCGCCCAGGAAGACGGCCGCCTTCGACCGCGACACCGTGACAGTGACGGCGACGAATCGGTGGGACAAGCCGCTGGCCGCAATAGTGCGGATCCGTGTCCCTGAGGGCTGGCAGGTGCGCCCCGCCTCGCTGCCTCTCGAGCTGGCACGGAACAAGGCGAGCACCGCGGCCGTCGAGCTCGTCGCTCCTGCTGCCGTGCCGACGGGCGAGGTGCCCATCGACGTGGTCATCGCCGATGGCAACGACAGGCTCCTGGACGCGACGCGCGTCTCTCTCACCGTGGCCTCGCCCGTCGAGCTGTCGCCCCAGTTGCCGCGCGCCATCGACGAGGCCCGACAGCCCTTGGCCGTGACCATCGAGAACACCACCAACCAGGCCCTGAGCGGCGTCGTGCGACTCGACCTCGCCGAGGCGGGAGGCAGGAAAGTGGAACTGGAACAGCCCTTTGGGCCAGTTCAGGCCCGCAAGTCCACCACGGTCAAGTTCGCGGCTGCGGGCGTCAGGCTGGTCGGCTCAGCATGGGAAGCGACCTACACGGTCACGGCCAACCGCCTTCGCACCACGGCGCGGCAGCGGCTCGCCCTGCGCGGCTGGCGGGTCATCGGGCCGTTCCCCAACGAGGGCGGCGAGGGCTTCGCCACCGCCTACGGCCCCGAGCAGGGCGATGATCTTGCGAAGCGCTACGACGTCCCGGGCAGGCCCGGCAGCCTGCGCTGGAAGCCCGCGGTGCGCGACGACGCAGGCTTCATCGACTTCACCAGGCTCTTCGACGACCGGAACAACGTCTGCGCCTACGCCACCGTGTGCGTGCGCAGCCCGCGACGGCGGAAGGCGCTGCTCTCGGCAGGCTCCGACGACAGCATCAAGGCCTGGCTCAATGGCGCCCTTGTCATCAACCACGACATCCAGCGCGGCGCCGCGCCGGGACAGGAGAAGATCCTCGTCGAGCTCAGAACCGGCTGGAACCGGGTGCTGCTCAAGATCACCCAGGGTCACGGCGGCTGGGGCTTCTACTTCGACATGCTCACCCCCGACGGCAAGCCCATCCCCGGCCTGGTCTACGGGCTGGGCCCGGAACGGGTCGCCAGGAGCACGAGCGGTCGGGACTGAGCGCGCAGCGAGGCGACCCTTCAGGGCAGCCGCCTCCGGAGCGCCTCGATGGCGTCGCCTACCCTGCGGCGGGAGGCGGCCCAGTCGTCGGGGCCGAAGAGGGCGCTATGGTCGCGCTGGCCGAGCTTGAAGGCGGCCATGCGGTCAGCGATGAGCTTCTCGGCGGCTCGGGCGGCCGGTGTGCCCGCCTTCTCTCTCGCCAGCCGGGCGAGGGTGATGAGGCGGCGGTAGTCGTCGAGGCCCTCGCGCAACCGCTCGAAGATAAGGGTGGAGACCAGGCGGCCGTCGGGCGTGGCGGTGCACCAGGCGTAGTCGTCCTCGCGGCAGTCGAGGGCGTAGTAGGGGTCGCCGGCGGCGCAGTTCCAGTGCCAGGCGATGCGGAACTTCATGCGGTGCTGCCTGGCGGCCTTGAACATGTAGTCGCCATAGGTCCAGCGGTTGCCGCCGTTGTAGAAGGCCCAGTCGCGCCCCGCCTCGTGCATGAGGGCGACGCCTGCCTCGTCGTGGAGATTCCAGTTGGGCACGTGCACCGCCTTCGAGAGGCGGTAGTGCGGGTCGTCCCTCTTGCCGCCCGAGTAGCTGGTGGCGAAGGTGAAGAAGGGCGGGCCTTTGGGGAAGGCTCTCGTGTAGGCCTCGGCGTTCTCCGCGGCGCGGGCGATGGCGTCGCCGATCGGCTCGTCGCCGAGGTTGTAGTAGACGGGCAGCCAGCCCTGCTCGTCGGCGTGCTTCTGGATGGCGCTGTACACGGCCTTGACGAACTGGCTGTAGTCGGTGAAGCCGGCGCGCTTCATCGCGGCCGTTTCCTGGTAGTAGGCGTTGAAACCGCGGACGCCGCTCCCGTAGGAGCACACGGCCAGGAAGCCGAGCTCTTTGGCCATCTTCATCACGGGGTCGGCCTGGCTGAAGTCGAGGATGGGCTGGCCGTCCCTGAAGCCTCGGTAGGCGATGATGGGGGCTCCGCTGAAGATGGTGAAGCCGTGCTCGCGCATCCGGCGCAGGCTCTTGAGGCGCAGGTCGGCGTTGAAGGCCGCCGCGGCGGGGTCGTTGCCCGGCCACGGGACGCCGATGGCGTAGCCCCACGGCCCGGCCGGGATGTCCACGGGATCGAGGGTGCCGGCCCGCACGCGCAGCTCGACGGGCGCCTCTGACCCCTCGCCCCTCTCGGGCTGGATCCTCATCGTGCCTTTGTAGAGGCCGGGCTTGGCGCCGGCGGGGATCTTCACCGTGAGCCAGAATCGCCGGGCGATGCCCTTCGGCATCGCCACCGTCGCCGACGGCATGATGAGCCGCGGGCGGATCGTGTAGACCGAGCCCTCCATCGTCACGCGGCTGATGCGGTAGGAGACGTGGCCGACCTCGACGGCGCTCGCGGGAATTGTGCCGCCCGGCCCGGCGAGGTCGCTCGCCGTCACCGTGACCTTGCCCAGGTCGATGAGGGGCACGACCCCAAGCGTGAGCGGCTCGAGCTCGCCGGCGAATGCCTCGGCGGCCAGGGGCTTCCCCACCTCGTGCGCGAGCGGCCTGTCGTTGTAGTAGACCTCCTGCATGAAGTCGCGCGTGAAGACGAGGTAGCCGCGTCTGGCGTCGCTCGCCTTGGGCCGCACGGCGCTCGGCTCGGGGCGGTGGAGCACCCGCTTGAAGTAGTTGTCGAAGTAGAAGCGGCGGCGGGCCTCGACGAACTCGAGGAAGCGCCGGCCCTCGGCCGCCTTCTCGGTGGGGAAGACGACGACGGCAGCGACGCTGCACGCCCAGTTCGCGCCCTGGAACTCGACGTTGAGCTGGCCGTCCGCCACCTCGACCTCGAAGCTCTTCTCGTCGTAGTAGGCGCGCTGGTACTTGTCGAACGTGTTGTCGGTCGGCAGGTCCTCGACGTCCCAGAAGCGGAAGTACTTCTGGCGGAAGGCCTGGGAGTCCATTGTGTCGGTGACGACGGGCTGGCCCTCTGCGAGGATGGCCCGCTTGCGGTAGGCCTGGTACTCGCCCCAGAAGCCCGAGGGGTTGTCCATGTTCACCCACACCCGGTAGCGGCCGTTTGGCACGTCCACGGCCAGGCCGCCGCTCTCGATGCAGATGAAGTCCTGGTAGAGCGGCTCGGGCTGGAGGACGTCGAAGCTGCGCCAGATGCGGGCGTTCCTGAGGCCGTAACCCCGTCCCTTGCTGTAGATCCTGCTCGGGACGATGGGGGTGAAGCCGTCGGCGACGGGGCTGCTGCCCGTGCCGAAGTCGAAGGCGTACAGGCCATCGAAGCCCGCCCTCTGCGGCGAATCGTCTCGCTCGAGGCGGACGTTGTCGAGGAACAGCGGCGCGGGCGGCTTCTCGGGGATGCTGAAGACGAGGCGCGTGATCCCATTGAGAATAAGCCTGCGCCCGGGCCGCGACTTCTCGCCGACGTAAAGCTGCTTGACGGGGACGATCACCGTGCTGGCGCCCGGCGGCGCCACGGTCATGTAGTTCACCCGCGTCCAATACCCCGTCGTCGCCTTGTCTCGCACCTCGATGTAGAGCTTCATCGGGTCTTTCGCGTCGGTGTAGAGGTCGGCCTTCAGGAAGTCGTAGCCCGCCCAGTCCTGCGCGGCGTCCATCGAGACGTACGAGCGGTCGATCCGCAGGGCCTTCCTGCCCTTTGTGGCGTGCTCGGCGACCACGGTGCCCCCGCCGAAGGGGTTCTTCGCCTCGAACGACGTGATGAGCTTGAGGGGCGGCCCGGTGACCGCGGCCCTCTCGGCCTCCAGGGCCGTGCCGCAGGCGTAGCACGTCTTCCATGCCGGCATGCTGCGGTAGCCGCACTCGGGACAGCGGACCACTGCTGCACCCAGCTTGCCCGGCGGAGCGATGGGGGCCTCTTCCTTGCCAAGCACCGGCTTCGGGGTGAGCGGCACGTTGTCTCCCACCTTCTCGAGCACCACGTCGTCCACCCACAGGTAGCCGGGAGCCATGAGGCCAAAGGACACGGCGGCTTTCTTCTTCCCCTTGATCTCTCCCACGTAAGTCAGTTTCGTCCAGCCGAACGTGCCGTTCTTGGCGAGTTGGATGTACTGGTCGTTGAACATGAGCTCCGTAGTCATGTTCCAGGTGCCGGTGCCGATGTCGAGGCCACGCAGCCAAGCGGTGATCTGGTAGCGGCCGGGGGCCAGCTCGCGTTCCTGGCGGACACGGATCTTCGGCGCCGCGCCGCCGAAGAGCAGGCACGAGTGCTTCCCGGTCCTGGCGACGGCGCCAACGCGGAACTCGCATTCCCCCTCGTACTTCCACCCGCCCCATTTCTGGAACACCAGACCCCAGCGGTCGCGCTCCTTGGTCAGCTCGAATGAGGGGTCCTCGACGAGGTTCTGTCCCTCACCTCCAAGGCTGAGCTCGATCGAGAGGGCGAAGAGTCCCAGGCAGGTGCAGACGAGGACGTGGCGGCGCATGACTGGACTCCATCTCGCTGTGGCAGGAGCCGCTCGGTCCGACGCCAATGGCGACCTGCTTACAGCTCGGCCTACTTCGTCGGCGCCACGTCGGTGCGGAAGGGGCCGGCGGGGAGGCCCTCTTTGTTGTAGAGGTTGCCGATGGGGTTGTTGGCCCAGTTGTAGCGAACGGCCGCGGGCCTGGCGACGTTGGGCGACGAGACGACGACGGTCTCGCCCTCGATGACGGCGTCGGCCCAGTGGAACTGCTTGCCGTCGCCGGCGATGGCGAAGCCCTTGAGCTTTGCCCCGCGCCTGGCGACGAGACCGCCGCCGACGTGGGCGAAGGTGAGCCGGGCCTTGTTGCCCTCGACCGTCATCCCGCGGAACTCCGGCCCCGACGAGACGAGCTTCCTGCCATAGGCGACGGCCAGGGCCGACAGGGCGAGTCGCTTGCCCACGTCCTGCTTGTTCTTGGGGTGGATGTCGCGCGCGTCGCCGATGTCGGTGATGACGGCCAGGCCGACCTTCGGGTCGCCTTGCGCCGTGAGGAGCTGCGCCTCGCGCAGCTCGGCCCAGCCGCTCTGCACGGGCGTGGTCTGGACCGCCATGAAGTTGGCGAGCTGGACGATGAAGAAGGGGAAGTCGCCCACGCCGAAGCGGGTCCGCCAATCCTCGATCATCGTGGGCAGCAGGGTGCGGTACTGCATGGCGCGGCCTGCGTTGCTCTCGCCCTGGTACCAGATGGCGCCCTTGATGGCGCAGGGGGCCAGGGGTGCGATCATGCCGTTGTAGAGCACCGTCACGACGTTGGGGCTGCCGCCGACGGCCTTCACGGGGAGCGGCGGGAGCTTGCCCATGGGGGCGGCGATCTGGTAGTTCCACGGGCCGGCGAGCGCCACGGGCTTGCCGGCGCCGCCGGGCTGCGAGAGCCTCATCTGGCCCGGCTGGCCGTAGACCCCGCCGCCGCCGCCCGTGTCGAGCACGCGCACGGCGATGAGGTTCTTGCCCGCCTTCACCAGCTTGCCCGGCACCGTGTACCTGCGGGCCGTCGTCCAGACGCCGGTCCCGCCGATCTTCGTGCCATTGAAGAACGTCGTGTCGCGATCATCGATCGGCCCGAGCTCGAGCAGGAGATCCCTGCCCGACCAGGCGGCCGGCACGTCGACCTGGCGACGGAACCAGACCAGCCCGTCGAAGCTCCCGAGCTCGGCGACCTTCTCCCACTGCTGCGGCAGGGTCATGGGCTTCCACGCCGAAGCATCGAACGCCGGAGCGGCCCAGCCCTTGGCCGAGCCGGGGTCGTTGGTGCGCCACCAGTCGGCCACACGCTGCTCGTAGGAATCCTGACCCTTCTTGAGATCGGCGACGAGCCGCTCGAACTGCTCGACGGCCGGCTTGAAGTCGGGCAGGGCCTTGAGCGCCTCGGCGCTGGTCCAGGCCTCGGCGACGGTGCCGCCCCAGCAGGTCTGGATCAGGCCGATCGGCACGTCGAGCTCCGTGTGGAGGTGCCGCCCGAAGTAGTAGGCCGCGCCCGAGAAGCCGCCCCAGCCGCCCGACGCGACGGTCGCCGGCGAGCAGACCTTCCACGACGCATTCACCGCCGTCTGCGGCTCCCCCGCGATGTGATGCGGGACCATGAACAGGCGTATCCGCGGGTAGTTGGCCTTGGTGATCTCCTCCTTGGGATTGGCGCACGCGGCGATTCCCTGCTCCATGTTCGACTGCCCCGAGCAGATCCACACGTCGCCCACGAGCACGTCCTTGAACGTGATCGACTGGGCGCCCGCGATCGTCAGCTCGTGCGGGCCGCCAGCCTTGAGGGGCTCGAGCTTCGCGACCCAGCGGCCCTTGGCGTCCGCTACGGCCGAGGCGGTCTGGCCTGCGACCGAGACCGTCACGGTGCCGCCCGCGTCCGCCGAGCCCCACACCGGCACGGCGACACCGCGCTGGAGCACCATGTGGTCGGTGAACAGGCTGTGGGGCTTGACGTTCCGCGCGGGCGCGGCCTGACACACGGTTGCGGCCACGCCGACCAGAGCGAGGATGAGCAAGACGGACGGACCCCTGCGCTGTCTCACGAGATCTCTCCTTCGGCTGTCAGGGCTTCGCGAGCACCCGCACCGGCGGGCCGCCGCGGGAGGCACAGTGTAGGCGATGGCACCGCGGACGGCAAGCGGAACGTGACCGATGACCTGGAGGCGACCCCTGCACAGGGTCTCACTGACCACTTGCACGAACCATCGCGGCCACTATGATAGTTGCGGCGGCAATGGCAAGACGACTCGCCCGCAACCAGAGCCCGCAGCCTATCGGGCCATCCTCCATCGAAGGGGCCGACGATGAGTCAATGGGGCAAGCGAGGCGGAATCTCACGGCGGGAGTTTCTGGATGGAGCGGTGGTTGCGGCGGCGGGCTCCCCGCGACCGCCGAGTTCGTCCGCGCCGGCGTCATCGGCGCCATCAAGGAAGCGCACACCTGGAGCGACCGCCCCAGGAAGTGGTGGCCACAACCCGTCTCACGCCCACCCTACACCGACGCCCTGCCGAAGCACCTCGACTGGGACCTGTGGCTCGGCCCCATGCCGAAGCGCCCCTTCGTGGACAAGTGGCGCGAGGGGCCGTCGAAGGGCAAGCCGGTCTACCACCATCACAACTGGCGCGGGTGGTGGGACTTCGGCGCCGGTGCGCTCGGCGACATGGCCTGCCACAACATGGACCCCGCCTTCTTCGCCCTCGACCTGGGCGCCCCCACGTGGGTCAGGGCCACGTGCCCGGAGTTCGACAGGGCCAGCTTCCCCGCTTGGTCGGTCATCGAGTGGGCCTTCCCCGCCAAGGGCGACCGGCCGGCCGTGCGAGTCTTCTGGCACGACGGCGGCAAGCGTCCGCCCCGGCCCGAGGAGCTCGAGCAGGGCCGCAAGATGGGCGACAACGGCTGCCTGTTCATCGGCGAGAAAGGCAAGATGATGGGCGGTGGCTGGGCCGGCTTCTGCCGTGTCCTCCCCGAGTCGAGGATGAAGGAGACGAAGGCGCCGCCCCGCACCCTGCCACGCTCCATCGGCCACTACAAGGAGTGGGTCGAGGCCAGCAAGGGAGCGAAGATCACGCCCGGCTCCAACTTCGGCTACTCCGGCCCCATGACCGAGGCCATCCTGCTCGGCAACGTCGCCGTCTGCTACCCAGGGCAGAAGCTGCTGTGGGACGCCGAGAAGCTGGCGTTCACCAACAACGCCGAAGCCAACGCGCTCCTTCACTACGAGTGCCGCAAGGGCTGGGAGCTGTAGCCCGCGTGCTGTCGCACCCGACGAGGGTCTCTGCCTGGCTCACCGACGTCCCTCCTGGTGGGGGGTCAATGGCCCGCGTGTCTGGACAGGGAGGCGGACCTGGCGGCGATGACGGCGCCCCGGGCGTCAAGCAGCTCGGTCTTGACCTCGTAGCGGCCGGGCTCCAGGCCAGCCGGATCGAAGACGAAGAGGCTGCGGCGCAGCGTGGTGGGCACGACGAGCATCGCCTCGCCCGCCTTGCCCTGCGGCGCCGACAGAAGGCGTGCCTGTGCCCGGAATGGCGCAACGAGTCGGGCGACGGCCTCCCCGCCCCCGCGAGCGAGGGTGAACCGCACCTGCGCCGGAGCCACGCCCTCCGCGACCGAGGCCGTCGCGATGCCCACCCTGTCGGCGCCATCGTATTCGGCCTGATCGAGCGAAAGCTCCAGGGCCGGGGGGATGACCTCGCGCAGGCTCAGGTCGTCGGCCCACGCGGTGCCTTCACCCTGCACCCAGATGGCGAGGTACTTTGGCACGGCGGGGAAAGCCATCTGGCAGCGGATCCAGACGCGCTGCCAGCCGTTGGGATCGGGCTTGTCCTTCCCTTCGCGTGTGAACCTGGCCGCGCCAGCGGGGAGCGCGATGCGGGCGCTCGGCGGCACGCTTCGGCCCTTGCACTTGACCCACGCCGAGAACTCGTAGATGCAGGCGCCCTTGAGCCGGAGCTTGAGCCCGCCGCCGCCCCAGGAGGGCCAGACGACGACGGTGACGGCCTGGCTGCCGGTCCCCTGCGGGACCTCGATGCGAACCGATTGCTTGCCGGCGTGGCGCTCGTGCCCGTCGAGCTTGCCGTTGCCTTTGCCGTTCCAGGCCTCCACGCGCCAGGGCTTCATCTCGGCCTCGAAGCCGGAGGGTGGGAGCAGCTCCTGGCCGTATCTCGTCTCCTCAGGCTCCGGAGAGGCCCAGGGAAGGTCGAGCGGCGAGATGGCCCGCGGCTCGGCCGACGCGTCGGCGCCCAGGGTGCTCGACACCTTGACGATGTGCTGCGCGATGGCACGGCGCCACTTGCGCAGCGTGGACGGGTGCGGTGGGGGCGTGCGCTCGCCGGCTGAGATGGCCTGGAAGCCCCAGGCGATCTGGCCGAGGATGCCGATGAGCGCCTGCTCGGCCTCGGCGGCGGCCCGTCTGGCCGCGGGCGCCGCGGCGGGCCTGGCGGCCGCCAGCTTCTGGCGCAGGAGGTGCACGTAGCGGTAGTCGTCAGTCCCTTCGCGCACGGCCTCCCAGAAGAGGCTGGGCAGCGGGCCGTCGGGCGCGGCGTAGACGTAGCCCTCGTCCCCCTGGCGGAAGCCTTTCAACCCGCCGTCACCGAAGCGGTAGACCCATTGGGCGATCTGGGTCGCGCCCGTCTTGTAGCCGTGGAAGCCGAAGGAGTAGCGCGGGCCGGCCAGCGTGTGCCCGGCGCCGTTGTAGACCCCGTAGGGCTTCTTGCGGTCGAGGAGCGCTCGCGCAATCTCTGGCGTGAAGCGATTGGTGCTGAAGAAGTCAATCACGGGCGCGAGCTTGCCGATCTCGTCGTGGCCCATGGCGATCCCGCCCCCGATGTCGGTCCATGTCTCCATGTCGGGATAGCGCTTCTTGATGAGGCCGTAGTAGTGGAGGGCCTCGTCGAGAAGGTTGTGTGCGCCAGCCTCGTCGAGCGCGTAGGCGCGCGGCGGCGGCCAGCCCTCGGCCTTCGCCATGTCGCGGACCACGTCGATGGCCTTGAAGAGGTCGGCCTCGATCTTCGGGCTGTGGGGCCAGAAGACGAACCAGTTCTTCGCGCGGTCCCAGTAGTAGGCGATCTGGAAGCCGACGTCGAACGTGAGGGGGAAGCGCCAGGGGCCGAACACCTTGTCTGCGGCCCCCATCATGCGTCGGCAGCGAGTGCGGGTCGCTGCCACGTCGTCGTCGCCGAAGGTCCGGTCGCGGCTCCTCACCTCGACGCCGATGGGTGTCTCGAAGGCGTTCAGCCCGTGCTCCCGCATGTCCGTCAACTCCCTCAGGAGCATTGCATCGTCGGGTGCCGGGCGGGGGTAGAACATGGCCAGCTCGACCGGCGCCGGCGGGAGCGTGAAGGGGAACACCTCGAGGACAAGTTTCAGCGATGTGGCCTTGCGGCCTGCGGCAGCCACGCTCACCTTCCCCTCGTACCGCCCCCCCTGCGCTGCCTCGGGCACCTTCAGGGTGAGCCACACTTGAGCCGTCTCGCCCTTCGCCACCGAGAACGCTGGACGCTTCTCCAGCAGGAACGGCTGGAGCCGATACGTCTTCGCCTTGGTGTCCACGGGCACGAGGAGCGCGCGTACGACACGGACATCCACGCGGTCGGCGGGAATGAGGTCATCCTTGGCGGAGCGCAGCTTGCCCGCGGCCACGGTCACGCCCTTGAGCGGCTCGAGCGCATGAATACAGAGGGACACCGGCTCGTACTCGCCCCGCGCAGCGAAGGCCCTGAGCTCGCTCGCCCGCTCGGAGGGGAAGGGGACCGAGTAGGGTGAGACCGGGGCAAGCGGGTCGCGTGCGAAAAGCACGTAGCCGCGGCGCTGCTCCTCTGGGGTTGGCGCGATGGTGCTCAGGCCGTCCGGTGCGGTGCGCACCTCGGTCCAGCCATCAGGCGGGGCGGGCAGCTTCGGGCCGGCCGAGCCCCATACCCTGAACTGCTCGGGCGGCTCCGCGAGGGCCAAGCCATTGCCCAATGCGAGGCCACAGGCCACGATCAGCACCACCCATCGTCTTGCCGCCACGGCGCAACTCCTTTGTCCTCCCTGCCTCCCCTCTCCCGGCTCAGGGGGCGAGCCGGCCGCCCGCCGCCTTCATCACTGGGGGATGGAGCACAGGGCCTCCACGGCGAAGGTCTTGTCGAGGCGCACGACGCGGTGGTTGAGGCAGTCGCCCACGTAGATGTGCCCGTCGGTGGCAGCGGCGGCGACGGGCCAGCCGAGGGGGATCGCGGGCCTGGGCTCGGCGCTCTCCGGCCCTCGGGCGTCGAGGTTGCCGTAGGCGCCGCAGCGCAGAATCTGGTTGTCGGCGTTGTCGCGCACCGACACCGAGAAGGTGATGGCGTTGGGGATGTAGAGCCGTCCGTAGGGGTCCACGTCGAAGCGCGGCTTGGTGCAGGCGCAGGCCCCCACGCAGCGCCATCGGCTGATGGGCCCGATGCCAGGATAGACGCCGCGAACGCCCTCGAAGCCCAGGACGGCGCCCTCGGCCTTCGAGCGCGCGCCGCCCGCCGGCCCAAACTTGAGTATGGAGCCCGTGGCATGGCGCCAGGCGGGGTCCTTCTCGAAGCCCGGCGGAGGCTTGTGGCCCTTGGGCAGGCCCTGCTGCACGAGGTAGAGGTTCCCCGCGCCATCGACGCGGATGCTCCCGCCGTAGCCCGAGACGCCGGTGATGAGGGCGGGGACCTCTCGCTCGGCTCCACGCTCCTTGATCGCGGCCTTGCGGGGGCTGGGCAGCAGCCTGCCTCGGGCGTCGTAGGCGCGCACGTGGCACTCGTTGACGCCCCACGTCGCGAAGACGTTGCCCCGCGCATCGACGTCGATGCCGCAGACGCTGCATCCCCGCCCAGCGCGGCCATACAGGTAGCCGTAGGTGTGCTCGCCCGTGGCGGGCAGGGGCGCCGGCGACAGGCCGCGGGTGTAGCGCGCCACGGGGCCGGCGTAGCTGCCCGTCGTGCCCCAGGCATAGACCATGCCGCCCGGGCCGACGGCGAGATCGACGGCCCGGATCTTGAGCAGCCCGCCCTGCCCGGTCGCGCCGTCGTAGCGCCACACCGAGCCCCGCGTGTCGGTGACGTAGACCAGCTCGGCCTCGCGGTCCACGTCCATGTAGCCGACGAACCCAATGGCGTTCCTGTCGCCATTGAGGAAGCGGTCGCCGGCCACCTCGAGCGCGTTGCCGCGATCGACGACCCGCAGCAGGCGGGTGCCGGCCAAGGTCGTGCCGGCGAGCCAGATGACCGGTGGGTCGCTGCTCGCGTCGAGGGCGCAGGCGCCGCCGATCGAGCCCTGCAACGGAAGCCGCGCCACGACCGTGGCCTGCTCGCCGCGGCCGGTGATGCGCAACAGCTTCGCCGGCGGCACGGCCCCACGTGAGACCTTCCGCGAGACGACGTAGAGGGCCCTCGTCTTCGGATTCACCATGATCTTGTCGGGCCACGGCGCCGGGGTCGCGCTCAGCTCCCTGCCTGCGGGACTGAGCTCGACGACCTGGTGGTTCACCAGGTCGCACACGTAGACGTTGCCCTTCGGCCCCACGGCGATGCCGGCGGCCGCCGTCTTCTTGTCCCAGGCGCTGGGCATCCAGTACTTCGTCGCGGGCCAGTCGGGCAGCTTCAGATCGTGGAAATGTCCGGGCTTCGCCCCCGGCGCCCCTACGTCGTGTCGGTAGATGCGCCCCTGGGGCCACTGGGGGTCGACGTCGTCGGGTGTCTTGCCGTCGTAGGCCGTGCCGGCCACATTCGAGTAGTAGGCGGTGCGCCCGTCGGGCGACAGGGCCACCTGGATATCGAGCCAGCGGGGACACTTGAGCTTCGCCGCCGGCGGCCACATGGCCACGGTGCGCAGGGCGTTGGAGCCGTCGAGCCTGAAGAAGCTGAGGCACCGCGCCTCGCTGTGGACGAACAGCAGCGAGCCGTCGACGACCTGGCTGTAGAGCTCGTTGCCGAAGGCATAGAAGACGGGATAGAGGCTGGTGAGCGTGGCCGGGGTGAAGGCGCCGTCGCCCGCCTCGAGGAGCGTGAAGCCGCTGGCCTTCGCCGGGTCGGTCGAGGGCGCGTAGGGGAGCAGCGTCCCGAGGTACTTGCCCTGCTTGTCGAACTTGCGGATGTGCCAGGGCCAGAGGCCCGAGTTGCCGTGGCTGCCGACCGTCGAGTAGAGCTTGACGTAGAGATTGCCCTCGCCATCGACGGCGAGCCCGTTGACGGGCGCGCGGTAGGGCATGCGGTCGACGGCGCCCGTGTAGGGGCTGCCGCCGATCAGCCGGCCGAACCGTACGCCCATACCCGCGCGGATCCGCGCCTTGAAGGGGCCGCCAGTCGCCGCCTCGCCCAGGTCGTCGCGGCCGTCCCACGTGGCGGTCTGCGCGAGCCCCGCCTTGAGCGGCTCCGGCGGCGGGGCCTGGCCCCCGAGCACCCCGGCCGCGAGGTGGCGAACCGTCTTGCCCTCGGCATCGACGATCGCCACCTCCACGTCGGTCGACGCCGAGAGGGCGAACGTCACCTTGACGGCCGCGCCCTCGCGCGACGCGCGCGGCGACTGCGCGAGCTTCGGCTGTCCGGCAACTGCCGCGGAAGCGAGACAGAGAAGCACGGTGAGCCTGATCGTCATGGCAGGGGACCCTCGGACGTAGGTAACTCGCTTCGCTCCTCCCGGTCAGTCGCCCAGCACGAACGGCACATTCCGCGTCGGGTCGGAGAACATGAGGCCGCAGGGCCAGTAGACCTTGAAGTCCTGCTCCCGTCCCCAGTGCGACACGCCGTCGAAGGCGACGCCGATGCGCACGGTCTCGCCCGCCGCGCCGTGGCGGCTTGGCCGACTGGAAGATGACCTGCTGGTTGCTGTCGCCCGAGAAATCGACGATCTCGCGGCCCGGCTCGCGGAAGCCGGTGCCGTAGTAGACCACGCCCTCGCGCAAGCCGCCAGGCCCGAAGCCGTTGTTGAGCATGACCTGGTAGCCGAGCTTGAGCGCGCTGGGCATCTCGACCTCGATGAGCCGCGCCAGGCCGTGGTAGCGGCAGCCGTGGCGGTCGCGCTCGATGGGCCACCAGGTCTCCCACACCAGCACGTGGGTCCACGAGCGGTAGCCCATGGCGGCAAGCAACCAGATTGGATGATCGGGGGGATGAGCGCCAGGAGGGCGAGGAGACGGGTGCTTCGGATCATCTCTCTTTCCCCAGCATGCGGAGAAGGGCGCCCACCGCGCGCTCGGCGTCGGCACCGTTGGCTGCGATGTGCAGTTTGCGCCGCACAAGCGGGAACCGCCGTTCGACGGGGCGCAGGCGATAGGTGTCGTTCCAGGCGAACGGGTGCCTGCCGTTCTTGTCGATCAGGGCATGGCGTCGCGAGAGCGACACCACGGCACGGCCTGGGCCTGGCCACATGTGGGTGGCGGTGAAGGGCATATGCGCTCCGTAGGCGATGCCCCAGTAGGCGCCGTGCATGGCCAGATCGTTGTTCGTCCATTCGTCGCCGATGAGGACGACGGGCTTCTCGTACTCCTTGCCGATCGAGCCTTCGGGCTTGTCGGGTCGCTTGACGGCCTGCTCGATCGTCTCGACGTCGATTCCAGAGCGCTCTCGCATGCAGGCGGCGAGCTTCTCCGCCGCCGACCTGTTGGCCTCCTGTCCGTAGCTGATCCAGACGGTCTCCTTCCGACCGCCCCCTTTGCCGCTGGGGGTGGCAAGCTCCTCCAGCCAGGGGCGCAGCTCGTCGGCTGGCGTCAGGACAGCGACCGGGCGCGGCATCCGGCCACCGGCCAGCCGGCGGCAGCGCGCGAGCACTTCGTTCTTCTCCCTGCCGGGGAACGGAGCCGGCGCGAAGAGCTGCACCTTCGACGACTCGCTGACCGCGAGCATCATGATATGGCCGCTGGGCAGCGAGACGTCGAAGCTCACGCCTCGTTCGTCGCGCTCGAAGCCCACGGGCACGCTAAGGCCCACGTCCCAGATGGCCTGGATCCGCGGGTTGTTGATGCGGCAGCGGTAGGCGTGGCGCGCCAGGATCGTGTTGACTGTGGCTCGCGGGCCGAGGTAGTGCACCTCGCGGGTCGAGATGCCGAGATAGCGCGTCGCGAGGCCGTCGCGCCCCCTGGGGAAGAAGCGAACGGCCAAGTCGGGCGCCTCGCGGTCAACCTCAAGCTCGTGCCCTGGACGCGGGTCGCCGACGGTGCGGGCGAAGAAGGGGTCGCGGGGGTCCTGGGAGAGGCCCTTGGGCGTGTGGAGGTCGGGGGCGATGGCCTCGTTGCCCTTGAAGCGGCCGACGTCCGCGAAGCCCACGCCGTAGTCGGGCCGGTAGCCAAGCTGCTCGGTGAGGAAGCTCCGCAACCACGCGGCCCGCGCGACGAGCTGGGGCTCGCGCACGAACCACACGTAGGTGCGCTGGAAGCCGATGCTCGTCCGCTCGCACTCGACGGCCTCACGGCCGAAGGGATAGCCCAGGGTCACGGCGCGGCCCTTGCCGTGGGCGTTGATCGTGATGGCCGGCTTGCCGCTCTCGTAGCTGGCCAGCACCTTCGCCGTCGCCGGGGTGAGGATCTGGAACGGCGGCCTGCGGTCGGTCGTCTTGGCCCACTTGCCGCTGTAGTGGCCGTGGGGGACCGTGATCGTCAGCGGCGTGCCCTTGACAGCTTCGCTGGTCGTCCCGCCCAGCGAGACGCCGAGGGCCTTCGCCAGTCGCGACGCTCTCAGCGGCCGGCCGTACTCGTCGAGCCGGCCGGGCATCTCTGAGGCGATCAGCAGGCCGCCGCGGGCCACCCACGCCTCGATCTCGGCCGCGACCTTTGCGTCCATGGCTTGGGCCTCGGGCAGAATGAGCGCCTCCAGAGGGAGGGTCCTCAGCCTGCCATCCCGGACCAGATGCTCGTCGATGCGCGTGTAGGGCAGCTTGGCCGCGTGGAGCGCCCAGTCGCACCCCACATAGCTGTAGTAGACGGGACCGTCGAAGAGGTCGAGGGTCGCGCGAGGCATGAGTAGGCCGATGCGCTCGGGCAGGGGCGCGGTGTTGGCCACCGTTGGACCGAGGCGGCAGAGCAGGCGGTTCGTCAGCCAGTGATTCGTTACCGAGTGCCAGCCAAGCTGGTAGTCCATGTAGCCGTGAGCCACCCAGTGGTAGAAGTAGCGGGTGAGGTTGCCCGGGTCGCGGAAATGCAGCCAGAGGTAGTCGCGGAACAGGCTCTCAAGGCTGTCGCTCGGGCGCGTGCCGAAGCCCGGCGGGCCGACGCTGCGGATCGTGAAGGGGCGCCGCGCGTTCTCCGGCCCGACGCCCGACCATTGGGCGTGGTCGTCGGCCAGGAAGCCGCCCCACTTCTTCTCACCGAGACCCTGGATGCCGTCGTGGTCGCCAAACTGGCGCATCTCGGCGATGATGAGCTTGTCGGGGAACGCCGCCTCGACCAGCCGCCGCTTGATCGCCAGGTACTCCTGCACCCAGACGCGGCGGAAGTGCAGGTAGTCGATCTTGATCGTCTGCGGCGTGTGGTCGAAGGGCAGACGCCAGCCGTAGCCGTCCTTGTAGTCGTCGCCGAGCGCGGCGCGGATGGCGTCCGTCGTCCTATACTTCCCCATCAGCAACCCGCCCCAGGCGTGGGGGTCCCTCTTCTGCGGCTTAAGCTCTGTCCAGTCATACTGCCCCTCGCCCGTGCAGTAGCTCCCCCAGGCGCCGATGGGCGTCTCCGGTGTCACGAAGGCGTCGCCGGCGGAGCGGAGCTTGCCGACCAGGTAGCCGGGGGCTAGCGAGAGATGTCGGTTCCACCACTCGGGGTAGGAGCCGGGCCACGGGTCGAGGGGGAGCCGCACGCCGGCGATGGGGCCGGCCCTCCGCCAAGCCTCGCGCTGAGGGTCGGTCCACGGGCGCCCCCCAATCGTCTCCGCGGCGATCCCGCGCTCGTGGGCGAGGGCGCCGAACTGCTTCTCCAGCCTGCCTTTCAGTGCGGCAGCCTCGGAGGCATGGGTGACGACCCGCCGCGCGGCGAGGGCCAGCTCGTTCCGCCAGAACTTCAGCTCCCTGGCCAACTCGGGCGCATCCCGGCTGTCTCGGGCGAGGCGCGCGCTGCCGATGCCGTCGTCCACACATTTGACCAGCTCGTAGAGGTCGGCGCCGCGACGCACCAGGCCCTCTGCGGCCTCGTCGGCCTCGGCCGCGGCCCACGGCCGCAGGTAGCCACTCATGGCTCGACAGGCGAGCGCGTCGTCCCAGGCCGCGCCGAGCGCGAGGCGCACCGACTCGCTGTCCTCGACAAGCGCGGTCACTTCGCGATTGTGGTACTCGGGGAGCACGTCGAGCGACGGCGGGGGGATCCGACACGAGGCGACGAGCAGAAGCGCCACCATGGCCACGCAAGGCCGCATGGCTCAGACCCCAATGAAACCCCGGGCGACAGGGCCCGCAACGGGCCGCCGCCCGCCTGCTTGTGTGCAACGTCGCGACCAGACTACAATACTGGCCCGTCGTGCCGCAAGGCCACCCGAGCCGGAAGGAGCCGCGCCGTGAGCCGACATGCCGTCCTCGTGATGTTCGGTGCTCTCTGTGTCCTGGCCTGCGTGGCCGCGGCGGCCGAGGAGTTCGTCGGCCCTTTCCCGAGCTGGCGCGACCTGCGGCGCGACTATGGGGCCGTCGGCGACGGGAAGGCCGATGACACCAAGGCGCTCCAGCGCGGGCTCGACGACCTGGTCAAGCATGAGAAGGCATGCGTGCTCTATGTTCCTGCCGGCACCTATCGGCTCACCGCGACGGTGAAGACGGCCCGCAAGGCCCATACCGACTGCCAAGGCGTTGCGGTCGTCGGCGAGCACCCCTCGCGGGCCATCCTGCGGTGGGGCGGAGCCGAGGGCGGCACGATGGTCGAGTGGGACGCGTGGTACTCGAGGATCTCGCGCCTCACCCTCCACGGCGGCGGCCGCGCGGGCACGGCGCTGCGCTACGGACCGGCCTTCTCGACCTACAATGAGACCAGCGACATCGTCTTCCGCGATGCCAAGGCGGGCCTCGTCTTCGGAGGACCCAAGACCCACGGCCAGGCCGAGAACGAGGTGCTCCGCTGCCAGTTCCTCCGGTGCGAGACGGGCATCCAGACGGTGAACTGGAATTCGATGGACATCTGGGTGTGGCACTGCCGCTTCGAGGACTGCGGCCGCGGCATCTACAACGTCATGGGCAACTGGCACGCTTGGCACAACCTCTTCGTGCGCTCGCGGATCGCCGACGTGGGGGTCATGAACCTCATGGCCTTCTCGGTCGTCAACAACACGAGCATCGGCTCACGCTGCTTCTTCGACTTCTCGACCGGCCACACCTGGGGCTCGCCGGTGAGCCTCACGGGCAACCGCGTGCTCGATCCGACGGGCGACTGGGCCGTGCTGCTCGACAATGCGGGGCCGTACCTCGTCGTTGACAACGTCTTCCGCCTGTCGGGCAAGACCCGCGGCGTGCGCATGACCTGGGCCGACCAGACGCTGGTGGGCAACGTCTACACGCGGCCCGACGCCGTCGAGGAGCGGGGCCGCTTCCGCCGCATCGCCGAGCGCGTCGTGGACGCCAAGGAGATCCCCAACGCGACGCCAACGCTCCCGCCGACGCCAACGCGGCGGCAGCGCAAGGTCATCGAGGTGGCCCCAAGCGCTGGCGGCGCGGTCGTCCAGGCGGCCATCGACGCGGCGGCGAAGCTCGTCGGCCGGCGCCCCATCGTGCACCTGCCGATGGGCAGGTACAAGGTCGAGAAGACGTTGGTGATCCCGCGCGGCTGCGATGTGCAGCTTGTGGGCGACGGCGGGGCCGAAACGGCCACGCGACTCAACTGGGCCGGCCCCGGCGACGGTGTCGTGCTGCGCCTCGAAGGCCCCAGCCGCGCGACTCTGCGCGACTTCTACATCCACGCGCCACAGGCGCGAGCGCTTGTCGTGGAGCATGCCGACCAGCCTGGCGGCCGCATCTTCGCCGACCAGCTCAACACCAACGGCCCCCGCGACCAGGCCAAGGGCCGCACGGCCGCGCTGCGGGTCAGCGGCCTCGACCACACCGACGTGCTGATGCGGGCCCTCCAAGGCAGCGGCAACGGCGGTGCTTGGGTCGACGTCATCGGCGGCCAGGATGCGGCGACCGCGAAGGGCCAGGTATCGGTCTTCACCGGCGCCACGGGCTCGGCCGCGGGCCAGTACGACGTGCGGCAAGGCGGCCGGCTGGTCGTGCGCGGCGTCTATCACGAGCGCAGCTCGGGCGCCCTCACTGGACTGCACTTGGCCGACAGCGGGACCCTGTCCATCGACGCTACGCGTTTCTCCTACGCCACCTCGGCCAAGGCGCCGACGGTTGCGGCCGAGGGCTTCCGCGGCCTCTTCACCCTCGCCACCTGCATGCTCCTGCCCGTGGACACCAAGGAGACCTGCCGCTTCGAGCTGCGCGGCGACGGCCGCGCAGCTAGCGTGTTGGCCCTCAACAACCAGTTCTGGGTCCACCAGCCCGGCACCAGCGCCGACACCGTCTGGCGCAACCTCGCCAGGCCGCCCGCCCGAGGCGGCCTCATCGGCTGCAACATCAACACGAGCAACAAGAAGGCCGCGCCCAAGGGCTTCGCCTTCCTCGCCAGCGTCGGCGACCATCCCGATCCGGCGAAGTCGAAGCTTGGTGCCGGCCCGCTCGAGGACCGCGGCGGCGTGGACGATGCGACGATCCTGCGCCACCTGGCGCCATTGCGCCAGGCTCGCGTGTGGCTGCCGGGCGACGCGCCGCCCGGCGTGACCGACCTGCGCATCCACCGAGTGATGGCCAGCGGTGGCCGGGGAGCCACCGTCGAGTTCCGGCGGGGCCGCTGAGGAGCGTGCGGAGCCACAGGCCGATCACTCCCCCGGCCTCGGGCGGCCGACGCGCCCGCCTCGGGCCTTGACCTCCTTGATGACTCGCAGGTCGTCTGCGTCGCGCACCTTGGCGCCGACGCGGGAGAGCACCAGCTCGTAGGCCTCCCTGGCCGATTGCGTGGTGACGGCTTTGGCCGGGAACGGCTTGTCCGCCCGAAACGTCTCGGGGGCGGGCCGATGCTCGATCCACTTGCCGCCGGCTCGCTCGTAGAAGGTGACGTTGAGCCACTGGTCTTCGGCGTCGGTGGGGGTGAGCGGCGTCAGATTGCCCGCGAGATGGACCTTGGTGCCCTTCGCGGGGTCTTCGGGTAGGATACAGCCCTGCGCGGCGGTGGACTGCGGCCCTGGGATGAACGCGTTGTTGACGAGGTTTGCGCGGGCGCCGCCGCCCAGCTCCACACGGGCGTCGACGGCCTCTACCACCGCTC
>CBFDBL010000019.1:0-23511 GCA_965603035.1 uncultured bacterium | reverse complement strand
TTGTCGCCGTCGGTCACCTGCTCGAGCTCGCCGACGATGGGCTCGTCGTCGCTGCCGGTGACCTCCTTGCCCAACGCCACGTTCTTCGTGCCCTCGGGCGCGAGGAAGGGCGGCCGGTCCGCCAGCGACGGCTTCTCGATGTGGGGCGTCAGCTTGATGTCCTTGTCGGTGCCCCGAAACTCCGGCTGCGGCACCTCGATCTTCAGGGGCACCAGCCTGGCCTTCGCCCCCTGGCCTGCCAGCGCCGAGAAGGCCAGGCAAGCGTAGACCGTCGCTGCGAGCGTCGCGTGCCACCGTCGCATGGCTGCCCCCCGGGTTGGCTCAGCTTGCGGGCTTGCCGTGGACCTCGACCTCGGTGTAGTGGTTCATGTCGTTGGCGGTGTTGCCCTTGCTGTAGAAGCGGAGGTAGCGGGCCTTGGCGCCCTTGGTGTCGATGAGCCGGCCCTCGTAGTTCTCGAAGTACTCCTTGTCCTTGCCGATGCCGAGGCCGGAGGAGTTGTCGTAGTCGTTGTTGAAGAGGGTGCGGACGTTGGTGATGAAGTCGGCGTCGGCGGCGACCTGGACGACGACGTCGTGGTAGACTCGGGACTCGCCGTGGTAGTGCCAGATGATGATGGCGTAGATGCTGGCCACCTGCTCGAGGTCGATCTGGACCCACTGGCGGCCTGGCCCGAGCTCGACGTAGCTGCCGTCGCTGCCCTTCTTGTCGCCGTCGGTCACCTGCTCGAGCTCGCCGACGATGGGCTCGTCGTCGCTGCTGGCGATCTCCTTCTCGAAGGCGAGGCTCGTCGCGCCCTCGGGGGCGAGGAACGGCGGGCGCGGCTTCGCCGACGGCTTCTCCATGTGGGGCGTGAGCTTGATGTTCTTCGGCGTGCCGCGGAACATGGGCAGCGGCAGCTTGATCTCCACCGGCACCAGCTTGCCCTTCTCGCCGGCCTCGACGGCTGCGCCCGGCGAGCCCACAACGACCAGCACGGCCGCGCACGCGGCGACCAGCCCCATCCACTTACTGCTTCTCATGCTCGTCACGGCCTCCTTCGCATTCATTCAGCGGGTTCCTTCGCTACAGCGGGCACTGGCGGGTGGCGGCCAAGACAAAGAGCCACCGGAGCGCGGTCACCCGCCCGCCCCGTGTGGCCCCGCTGCCGTCACCTCTGCCACCCCCATATTATAGCCAATCGGGGCGCGAGAACCTAGCGCATTTGCCGGCCCGCCCACGGCGCGCGGGCGCGGGGGCGTACCGTGCGACAGAAACGCCAGGGCGGATGTGCGGCGGGGCCGCCTACTTCTTCTTCCGCGTCGCGTCGCGCACGGCCTGGAGCGCGGCGTCGGCCTCCTTGCGGTTGCGGCGCCGGATGCCGCCAGCGATCTTCTTGATGGCCGCGGCGGCCTCGGCCCTCAGGCCCTCGTCCTTGAGGTACGGGAGCGCGAGCTTGAGCGCCGCGGGGTGCCGGACGTTGCCCACGCTGCCGAGGACGAGCTTCTTCTCGTCGAGCCGCGGCGCCAGCCCCATGGCCTGCTCGTACATCTTGAGGCCGTCGCCGACCGACTGGCGAACGCGCAGGTCGGCGGCGTGGACGTAGCCCCGGAAGGCGAGGATCCGCTGCTTCTCGTCCTGGCTCGTCTTGACGAGGCCCATCAGGTCGGCTGCGGCGCTGGGGTCTACCCAACTCGCCAGGGTGCGGAGCGCGGTCTCGCGGATCTTGGGGTCCTTGTCGCCGAGGGCGGCGCGGGTGGCCTGGAGCGCCGGGCCACCGCCGATGCGCCCCATGAGGCGCAGGAGCGCGCACTTGCCCGACACGTCGGCCTTCGGCATGGCCGCCAGCAGCGGCGCGACCCGCTGTGCGGGGTCGGCGATGCGCGAGCAGACGCTCCGCACCGCCTCCTCGGCCGCCCGCTGCTCGCCGCCCGAGGCCCCGACGAGCAGAGCCACCAGCGCCGGCAGATCCTTCTGCGCCGCGAGCGTCCCGAGCGCCCGGAGCGACTCGCCGCGGACCGATGCGTTCTCGTCCTTGGCCGACGCCAGCAGCGCGGGCACGGTGGCCGCGATTCGCCGAGCGGCGGCGCTGCGGATGGCGACGACCCGGATGGCGGGGTCGGCGTGGCTCAGCAGCTTGAGGAGCGCGTCGTCGACGCCGGCGCCGCTGACGCGGCCGAGGCTGTCGGCTGCGGCGGCCTGTGCGTCCTTCGGGCCCTTGGCGGCGATTTCGGCCAGCATGGGGACGGTGCTCGCGTCGCCCAGGGCGCCGAGGGCTCTGAGCGCGGCGGCGCGGACCGTCGCGTCCTCCGCCTTGGCGGCCCTCTCGACGGCGGGCCGTGCGGTCGGGTCGCCCCGGTCGGCGAGTGCGCCGAGCAGCAGGGCCTGGCCCGCGGGCGTCATCCTGGGCAGCAGCGCGACATACTGCTTCGTCTCGGCGGGGTTCCTGGTCTCGCGCACGAACTCCGTAGCGATGGCCTGCATCGTGAGGTCGGCGCCCGTCAGGAGCGCCGCGACCAGCGGCGCCGCCTTCCCGCGGTCGGCGTTCACCAGCCCGCGCAGGGCCGCGATGCGGATCGTCGGCGTCTCCTTGTCGGTGTACATCGACTCGTAGATGGCCCAGGCCTCCGCGTTCTTCTTCGCGGCGACGAGATGGTCGGCGCAGCGCAGGTAGGCGCCGGCGACGACGGACCGGAGCGTCCCTGGCTTCGCCGCGTCCTTGGCCTTGGCCAGGGCGGCGGTCGCGTCCGGCCCGCCGATCTTGCCGAGTGCGACGGCCGCGGCGGCGACCACAGGGGGAGCGCCGTGGCCGAGCAGCTTGACGAGCGCGGGCACGGCCTTGGCGTCGCGGCGCTCGCCCAGCGAGTTCACGGTACCGATGAGCAGCTTGCCCTGTGCCTTGGGCAGGAAGTCGCGGAGCGCGGCGCTCGCCTCGTCGCCTGGGATGCGTTCGAGGCCCGTGCGCGCGCGGTGGTGCAGCTTCGGGTCGGGCAGCAGCCGGGCGAGCACGGGCACGACCTCGGCGCCGGCCACGATGCTGAGCTGCTCGCAGCAGAAGGCCTTGCACTCGGCGGTCGCGTCCTTCGCCCCGAGGAGTCCGACGAGTGCGGCGACGAGCTTCTGGCGCTCGGCCGGCTTCTGGTGCGAGGCGCGGATGCGCTCGGCCATGTCGACCTTGGGCTCGCGGCTCTGGCCGTAGGTCCACGCGGCGAGCTGCTTGCTCAGCGCGTCGAGGCCCGGCTTCGCCTCGCCTGCCCACGCCGCGGCCGCGAGGGCCACACATGCCACGGCGGCTCCCGCCGTCATCCAACGCCGCATGCCTGTCTCCTTCCTCTCAGGTGTTCGGTCTCGCCCACCGCGGGGCGGGCACTGCCTGGCTTCTGCGCTCAGAGATGCCACGGCTCGCGCAGGGCGCGGGTGAGGCAGCGGTCGGCCTCGGGATCGTTGACGAAGTGCTCGGCGACGGGGTCCCAGCGCAGCTTGCGGCCGAGCAGGATGGCGATGTAGCCGAGGTAGCAGACCGCAGTCGAGCGGTGGGCGGGCTCGATGGGCGAGCAGGTCTCGCCGCGGCTCTTCACGCACTCGATGAAGTTGCGGTCGTCGTTGTCGGCCTGGTAGAGGTGGACCTCGTTCGGGCGGATGGTCACCCCGGCCAGGCTCTCGGGCTCGGTGCGGATGGAGCTGCGGTCCACGTGGAGCCAGCCCTTCGTGCCCCTGAAGACGACGCCCTGGCGGTTCTGGCGGTTGTCCGTGAAGTTCACGCGCACGCCGTTCGCGTAGTCGTAGTCGATGTTCCAGGTGAGCGGGGTGTCGTAGAGCCCCTCGGTCGGGAGGGTGGCGCGGCCCTCGATGGCGACGGGGCCGCTGGCGTCGGCGTCGAGCGCCCACTGGGCCATGTCGATGTGGTGGACGCCCCAGCCGGCGACGAAGCCGCTGGTGGCGTAGTCGGAGATGAAGTACCAGCGGGCGTGCAGCCTGGCCGCCGTGAACGGCACGCGGGGAGCCGGGCCGAGCCACAGGTCCCAGTCGAGGCCCTTGGGCACGGGCATCGCGGGCTGCGGGCCGATGGCCTTGCCGCCAGGGCAGGCGACCTCGATGCGCGTCAGGTCGCCGAGGTAGCCGTTGCGCACCAGCTCGCAGGCGTGGCGGAACTGGCGGAAGCTCCGCTGCTCGGTCCCGTGCTGGAACACCGCGCCGTACTGGCGGACGACCTTCCGCAGGGCCTTGCCCTCGTCGATGGTCATCCCCAGCGGCTTCTCGACGTAGATGTCCTTCCCCGCCTTCACAGCGGCGATGGCCACCGGCACGTGCCAGTGGTCCGGGGTGGCGATCATCACCGCCTGGATGGCGTCGCTGGCCAGCAGCTCGCGGAAGTCGCCGTGCTCGGCACAGCCCGTGAACTTCTCGCTCACGGCGGAGCAGTCGTAGTACTTCTTGACCTCGGCGACGGCTCGGGCGCGTTGCTGCGCGTCCACGTCGCACACGGCGACGACCTTGCCCCCGTAGGTCATCAGCCCGCGCATGTCCAACCGCCCGCGCCCGCCCGTGCCGATGCAGCCCACGACGACCCGCTCGCTCGGCGGGTCGGCCCCGAGCACGTACGACGGCACCACGTACGGTATCGCCAGCGCAGCCGCCGACCGCTTCAGGAACCCGCGTCGCGTCGTCGTCCCCATGCCGTGCGGCCTCAGTACTCGAGGGTGCTGTAGTCCTGCCACTCCTTGTCCAGCCGGGCCTTCGTGCCGAGGCCGGGGTGGATGAGGACGCGGCAGGCGAGGGTCAGCGTCCCGCCCGCAGGCAGACGGTACGGCTCCTTGAAGAGCAGCCCGGGGCTTACGTAGCCGAAGTGGCCCCGCATGATGATGTAGCCCGGCGTCGGGTAGCGGGCGCTGGCGGGGTGGACGAGCATCGCGACGCCGCCCGGCTTCTTGTCGGGGCCGACGACGCCGCTGAGGTCGAGCCAGCGACACGGCTCGCCGTGGCCCGCCATGTCGCGCTGGCCCTCGCTGTTGAGCACCTGGTAGCCCGTCAGCTCCTTGGCCGAGCGGTACGAGAGCCCGGCGTAGCCGCCCCAGCCCTTGCCGCCCGGCTCGCCCTGGATCGGGGTACGATCGAGCAGCACGTCCTCGCCCTGGGCCTTGAACGACTGCACCCAGTCCATCCGATAGCAGCCGTCGGCGTCGGGCGCGGTGACCGTGATG
Source organism: uncultured bacterium (assembly GCA_965603035.1). Classification (GTDB taxonomy): domain Bacteria; phylum Planctomycetota; class PUPC01; order DSUN01; family DSUN01; genus CAZDNN01. Next base: position 18,333 of record CBFDBL010000019.1, on the reverse strand, counting down.
AGCCGCTTCTCGACGAGGACATTGGGCTTGTCGGGCGGATGGTAGGCGATGTCCATCCGAAGGGTCGTCGTACCGCCGTCGGTCTTCTCGAAGACTAGCTTCTCGACCTCGGTCGAGCCCTGGGAGACGCCCTGCCGGTTCTCCTCCCAGTAGTTGAGCTTGTTGATGTACTTCCACGAGAACCACAGGGCGCGATGCCAGCGGTGGTCGGGCGGACGATGCCAGGTCAGGCACGTGCCGTCGGGCAGGCACACGGGATGGAAGTAGGGCTTGCCCTCCGCCTTGTCGTAGTGCAGCGTCCAGAGGGCCTTGCCGCCGACGAGGAAGCTGAGGGTCTTCCCCTCCTCGTGCTTCCACTCGTACGCGGCCTGACCCGCCATCGCAACTCCCGCCAGAGCGAAGGTCGCCAAGGCCACCACGCCGCGCGCCCAATCGTGCATGCGCTCTCTCCTGTCCTCCGCGGCTCAACGACGCCTACTCTAGTCACAATGGCTCCGCAATGCAAGCGCGTCCAGCCGTTTGACACTCACCAGCCCAGATGCGAGAATCTCGCCTCTGGATGCACTGACGAATACGCAGGAGAAGGCCGTGCGAGAAACAGCTCGGCTCACGCGAAGACGCTTCCTGGCGACGGCCGCCGCGGCCGCGGCGCCCTATGTCGTACATTCGTCGGTGCTCGGCGCCGCGCCGCCCAGCGACCGCATTGCGATGGGGCTCATCGGCATCGGCAAGATGTGCTGGGGCCACCTGGGCGCGATGCTCGGCCGCCGCGAGGTGCAGGTGCTCGCCGTCGCCGAGGTCGATGCCGTCAAGCGCGACCGCGCGAAGAAGCGGGCCGACGAGCACTATGCGAAACAGGGCGCGAAGAAGGGCATCGACGCCTGCAACGACTTCCGCGACCTCCTCGCACGCCACGACATCGACGCCGTGCTCAACGCCACGCCCGACCACTGGCACGCCATCGTCTGCATCCGAGCCGCCGAGGCGGGCAAGGACATCTACAGCGAGAAGCCCTTCTCGCTCACCCTCGCCGAGGCCCGCGCGATGGTCACAGCGGCCGAGCGCTACCGCGTGGTCTTCCAGACCGGCAGCCAGCAGCGCTCGTCGGGCAACTTCCGCTTCGCCTGCGAGATGGTCCGCAGCGGCCGCATCGGCAAGCTCCACACCGTGCACGTCAACGTCGGCGGCCCGTCGGTGCCCTGCCACCTGCCGGCGCAGCCTGTGCGCGAGGGCGTGGACTGGGACCTGTGGCTCGGCCCGGCCCCGTGGCGGCCCTTCCACGAGACGATCTGCCCGGCCTACACCTTCAAGGGCTGGCCGCAGTGGCGGCGGTTCCGCGACTACTCGGGCGGCTCGATGACCGACATGGGCCACCACCACTTCGACATCGCCCAGTGGGGCATGGGCACCGAGCGCACCGGCCCCGTCGAGATCCTGCCGCCCAATGGCAAGGACGTGAAGCTCCTGACCTACAAGTACGCCAACGGCGTGACCCTCCACCACGGCGGCGGCAAGGCCAGCATCCACTTCATCGGCACCGAAGGCGAGGTGCTCGTCGGCCGCGGCAAGCTCAGCACCGTGCCCGCCGACATGATGACGACGCCCACAGGCCACGGCGAGGTGCATCTCTACCGCAGCACGAACCACCACGCCAACTGGCTCGAGTGCATCCGCACCCGCCGCAAGCCCATCTGCGAGGCCGAGATCGGCTGTCGCTCGGTGAGCATCTGCCACCTCGGCAACCTCGCCTACTGGCTCAAGCGCCCGCTCCGCTGGGACCCCGACCGCGAGGTCTTCCTCGGCGACGACGAGGCCAACCGCTGGCTCGACCGCCCCAAGCGCGCCCCCTGGAGGCTCTAGGCGAGCCAGCGGAGGGGCGAGGGACGAGGGGCGAGCGGAGACGCGGCCCGAGCGGCGCCAAGCCGTTCGGAGTGCCGCCTTCAGGCGGTAGTCGGGCTCCCGAGCATCCCAGACACACAGACCAACGGGAGCCGGACTCACGCCTGAAGGCGTAACTCCAAACAGCCTCTCACTCGACGATGCGCGCCGTCGGCGGATGCGTCAGCCGCTCGTAGTCGCGCTTGCCGAAGCTGCTGTCCTTCTGGCCGGGGTGGATGACGTAGCTCATCCGCGCCCCCTTGATGTCGCCGCCCTGGAAGCCGATCCCGCCCCACGAGCCCGCATCCCAGTAGATGATGTTGTCGAACCTGCTCAGCGCCACGCACGAGTGCGCCCAGCCGTCGCCATAGACCACGTACCACTTCGGGTCCGGGCACTTGCCGATCACGCCCTCGCCATCCCCTGAGCCATCCACCTTCGCCCTGTTCCCCGCGCTGTCCTCATACGTCCCCGGCCGCGCGTAGTATGCCCGGCTCATCAGCCCGTATGCCTTGTTGCCCTCGAACTCCACGTCGATGCGGTCGGGCCAGAAGGTGTAGGTCTTCGTGTAGACCAGCCCCTCCTTCAGCTTCTTCCGCACCCGCACGACGGCCCGCACCGGCCCGTTAGCGAGCACCTTCTGCTCCAGCACCTCCCCATCCTCCTCCCGCACCCAGCCCGTCTGCTGGGACGAGTAGACGAGTCCCCTGAGGAACGAAGGCTCGGTGATCCCGCCGTCAATGCGGGCCAGCTCCACGATCGTCCCGCCGCTGAACACGGCCACGTAGTCCGCCGTCGTGGCGGCAGTCGCCGCGCGGTCCCAGATCCCGCCTGGCGCGACGCGCTTGCGGCCGTGCTGGATGGTATCGAAGAGCAGCCACAGAGGCTTCGTCTCGCCAGGCGCCAGCTTCGGAGCGGGAAAGACGACCTCGCCCTTCGGATTCGTCTTGGCCTCGAAGTCGGGCGCGGCGTCGAACTGGGTCTGCAGCGATCCCTGCCCCTCGTCGCGGTTGCACACGCGGATCGAGTGCGGGTCGAGGGCACCCCCCGCCCCGACGCGCTTGAGGTGCTCGTGGAAGTCCACCGCGAGGAGAACTGGCGCATCGGCAGGCTGCTCGACCGGACCGTTGGTCAACTCGACCCCCAGTCGATAGCGCCATTGGGAGGGATCGAGCTGGATGCGGACGGCCTTGCATGTCCTGTTGTCCGTCTCGATGAGCTCCCGGAGTTCGTCTTCGGGGTCCACCTCAACGACAATGGGCCACCGGCCATCGAGCCCGGTCGTGTCCAGGTGACAGGTGAACGACAGGCCGCGCCCACCGGGGAGCGTGATCCGCCGTGTGGCGATCAGCGTCGCGTCCGTTCCCACGCCCAGACGGACATCGACTCGCACGCTACGGGCCGTCGCTCGGCCGGTGTTCATGATCTGTGGGTGGATCCTGAGCTTTTCGCCTTGTCTTGGGTGCGAAGGCAGCCACGAGACATTCACTGCGAGGAGATTGGGCAGGTCGTTCTCCTTGCCACAGACCACCTCGAGCCTCCCGAGCTTATGCACAGCCTTGCTGCTCACTCTGTTGTCCTTCAGGGCCGCAGGGGCTGTAACCGCCATCACCCGCTGGCCGTTCTTGTCGAGCAGGAGAACGTGCGTGGACGTCAACTCCCAGTTGGCGAGCAGTCGTGTGGGGTAGAAGTCGACCGCTTTGCCGGAGAGGGTGCAGTCCAACACGAAGCGATGATCGTCGAGCGTGCGAGCCGTCATGGGGCCAGCGGTCCGAACGGGCCCGAAGTCGTGGTAGGCCCCTCCGCCGTCGGCAAACAGGTAGTCGGGCGTCCGAATCCAGGTGATCTGCCGGCCCTTCTGGTCAATGCGGTACTGGTGGACCTTCGGCCCGCGGGCGTAGAAGCCGAGGGGCGAGAGCTGCCATGTCTTGCCCTGGTCCTTGAGCTCGTAGGGCTTGGCGCCGAAGTTGACGACGACGAAGGTGCCGGAGCTGAAGGTGGTCTTTTGGACCGAGCGGTCGTCGGTGAGCCACTCGTGGGTGAGGAGCTCGTCGAAGGCGGTGTGCTCGTGGAGCTTGCAGGTGACGCGGTAGCTGTCGAGCAGACGGGCGCGGAGCTCGGGCTTGTCCCAGCGGAAGCTGAAGGGGCGGTTGACCCAGTAGAGGGGCACCGTGCCGTAGAGCATGTTGAAGAGGTCTTTGCGGCGGGAGATGTCGGGGTCGGCGTTGTAGAGGTGGCCGGTGCTGTCGCCCCAGTACCAGGTGCTGACGACGCAGTCGCCGAAGACCAGCTCCCAGAAGGGAATGCGATGGACGTGGCCGATGCCGTAGGTCAGGTACTTCTCGCCGATCTCCTCGCGGGTCTGGGGGATGTCCATGCCGACGTGGCCGGCGGGCCATGAGTAGAAGAGGCCGCTCTGCATGCCCTCCCAGTAGTCGTGGACGGGCACGCCCCACCACTTGCCGTGCTCGCCGCCGAGCACGAGGCCCAGCTCGTCGCCGATGTAGCGTGCGACGGCCAGCTTGTGCTCGCGATCGACGCTGCGGGTGCAGGGGTGGTTGGGGTCGAAGCACTCGCGGAGCTGGGTGGCGGTCGCGACGTCGATGAAGCGGGCGTTGCGCGGGTTCTTCGCCTGGTCGGGCGGTACCCATCGTTTCGCGACGGCGAGGGCTCTGGCCGAGCAGCGCTTGTAGTACTGCTCCTTGACCACGGGCTTGCCCGTCTCGGGGTCGAGCTGGGTCTTGCCGGTCTTGGGGTCTGTGACGTGGACGGGCCACCCGAGCATGCGCTTGCCGTTGGCCATGAGGGGGGCGTCGTCGGGGATGGTGCAGTCGCCGGCGCGGCCGGGCTTGCCGGCCATCATGTCCTCGTAGTTGTCGTAGCAGCTCACCAGGTAGCCGAGCTTCTTGATGGCCTCGGTGTCGGCGACGCCGAAGCTGCCGTTGACGATCATGCGGTCGATGCCCGCCGCCTTGGCCTCCTTGCAGAAGGCGAGGCCCTTGGCGCCCCAGACGTCGGGCGCGCCGGCGAGCTTCGCGACGTCCGGCTTGCGCCGCATCTTCTCGCGGAGCGTGACGAGCAGGCCGGTGTCCTTCGCGTACTGGCGGTATGCCTTGGCGACGGCCACGTAGCCGCCGGTCGGGCAGAAGCGATAGAGGAGCTTGCGGGCGTAGCCCCACTTCTTGTGGCTGGCGGCCCAGGTCACGCTGGCGGCCATGGGCGCGTCCTTGGCCTTCGAGGTCGGGCGGACGAGCAGGCGCGCGTCGTCGGGGGTCTCGAAGATGAGGGCGTAGCCCGGCCCCGTCGGGCTGCCGGCGATGACGCCGACGCAGGGCATGTCGGTCGCCCACCATCGGCGCGGGAGCTGGTCGCGGCGGAGCGGCACGAGCAGCCCGTCGCCGTAGGGCGCGACGGCGAGCCAGCTCTCGCCCTCCACGGGCACGAGCGGCGGCGGCCAGGGCACCCAGCTCATCGCGGCCCCGCCGTCGGCCGCGATGGCCCACTGCACGTCCCGACGGCCCTTGGGCACGGTGACCGTGACGGTCGCCTCGAGCATGCTCCCGCCGGCCGGCAGGTCGGTCTCGAAGGTCAGCCCTGGCTGGCGGCCCGTCGGCGCGACGTTGCGCATCACGACGCGCCCGAGGCCGGCGAAGGTGAGCCAGCGGACGCCAGCTTCCTTGTCCAGGACGCCGACCGTGCCAGCCGCGGGGTCGAGGGTCACCCGCAGGTGCTCATTGGCGATGGTCATCGCGCCAGCGGCTCGGGATGCCAGGCAGACAAAGACGGCAGCAGGAAGGCATAGACGGAGCGCGCGCATCAGAACCCCTCATCGCATCAGCCATGGGCCGCCAGCACGAAGCGCTCGTCCCTACGCTCTGCGTGGGGACGGGCCGTCCGCCGCTCCGCGGCACGAACGCAAACACGTCATGGCCGCAGAGCGGCGGCACTCCGCGTCCCCCCGCGGGAGCGGAGGGACGAGCGCGTGTTCGCTCCCCTCTCCTCTTTCACTCGTCCCTCGCCCCTCGTCCCTCGTCCCTCCGCCCTGGCGAGGCCGCGAGGCGGCGAGCGGGCCGGCGGGGGCGGAACTGGTAGTCGGGCCACAGCGGGCAGTTGAAGTCGATCCAGCACTTGACGGCCCGCATCTCGTCCTGCGAGAGCTTCACCCTGCTATGGCCGCCCTCGAGCGTCTTGACGAGCTTGCTCTTGAGGACGCCGAAGGTCAGCGGCGCAGCCTTCGCGTTCCCGCCCGAGTTGTAGCCGTAGTCGAACAGGTGCACCAGCCCCTGGCGGATGAGCGTCTTGTAGGAGGTGGGGATGCGGTCGGCGTCGAGGTGGCCGGTGAGGTCGATCTTCCGCTTGTGAGCCCCGTCGTGGCAGCGGACGCAGTGGGCGTCCCAGATGGGCTGGACGACCTTCTGGTAGTCGAAGGGCTCGGTGCCCCAGGGCGGGGCCTGGAGCTCGCGCGGCGGATGCTGGAAGGCGACGGGCACCTGGACGGGCGGCGCCTCGCTGCGGTTCTCGTGGCAGCCGATGCAGCTCCGCGTCTCGCCGGGCTGAAGCTGGACGACGCTGCGCATGCGCTGAAGCTCGTTGAAGTCGGCGTCGAGCGCCTGGAAGTAGAGCACCTTGCCCGCCGGGGCGGTGAAGCTGGCGGAGCCGTCGGGCTCGACGGGCACGAGGCCGAGCGAGGCCTTCGCCACGTAGGACGGCCAGCCGTAGGGGCCGCGGACGCGGTCCGTGGGCGCGGCATACCACTTCTGGAAGTCGGGGTGGTCGTGGCGGCAGGAGCCGTCGGGCAGCCGCTCGAGATCGCCCTTCACCTCGCACGCCACGCGGAGGTACTTCACGCGGCCGCGCGCCACCGCATCCTCGATGCCGCGGTAGACGTCGGTCACGACCAGATGCCCCTTCGCCTCCTGGCCGGCGACGAGGTCGGGACTCGTGACGGGCCGCGGCTCGCGCCGCAGGAGCGTGGGCTGCATGCAGCCGAGCCGCGGGTCCTGGTGGAGCACCTCGCGGTTGCCGTAGCGGTCGATGACGTAGAGGCCGGCGCGATCGCGGGGCGCGTGCGAGACGAGGAAGTGGTCGCGGGAGACGGGCACGGGCTCGCGGAAGTACTCCTCGCGGGGCCACATCCCAGGCCAGGGGACCTCCGGCGTCAGGCTCCTGATGGCGTCGGGGTTGAAGCGCCCCTTGTCGAGGTCGAGCAGCGCGACGGGGCCGTTGAGGTCGCCGAAGTGTGAGATGAGCACGCAGCAGACCTCGTTGGTGCCGGGCACCTCGCGGCCGTTGGCGTAGCCGTTGGGCTGGATGATGGTGTTGCCGAAGACCAGGCGCGGCTGTGTGCCGTCGGGGCGGATGGTCCAGAGGGTGTGGCTGAAGTCGGCGCCCTTGTCCACGTACTCGCTGCGGGTCCACAGGATGCGGCCGTCGCGGGTCACCGACGGCGCCCACTCGCTGAGGTTCGCGAACGAGAGCTGCCGAAGCCCGCTCCCATCGGGCTCCATGCGGTAGAGGACGAAGGCCTGCGGCCGCCAGCACAGGTAGCGGGCCTTGACGCGGGTCGACATGAACGCGATGCCGCCGTCGGGCAGGGGGCAGGGGAAGAAGTCGTGGGACGGGCCGCGCGTGAGCTGCTCGAGGCCGCTGCCGTCGGGCCGAATGCGGAACAGGTGGTAGCTGTCGGCGGCGGACCTGCGCCAGGCGAAGTAGATCCATTCGAGATCGAAGTCGGCCATCGGGTTGCTGGCGATGCCCTCGCCGCTGTCGAAGAGGCGCGCGAGCTTCGCCTCGGCGGGCTCCAGGCGGCCGTCGCGACGGGGGACGGTCAGCGTGTAGAGGCCGCCGCCGCCGCGATAGCGCGAATCGAGCAGGACGCTGTAGTTGTGGCTGGGCTCGAAGGCGTGGCGCTTGCAGAAGAGGACGCGGCCGAGCGGCTCGAGCGCCGGCTCGCGGAAGAAGAGGCGGCGCCTGGCCACGCGGGCGTCGAAGAAGGCCTGCCGCTCGGCCGCAAGGTCGGGCGGCCCGGCCAGGAGGGTCGCCTGGCGCGTGCGGAGGCGCTTCAGCTCGTCCCGCTCGGCAGACACGCTGAGCCCCCTGGCCGCGGCGCGCGCGATCAGCGCGTCGAACAGCGTCAGCACGCGGTCCAGCGGGGAGTAGCGGAGCAGGTGCAGCCGATAGGCCCCGCCGCCGTCGTCGCGGAGGGCCAGCTCGCGCTCGGGGCCGATGGGGCCGCGGTCGGCGCGGACGGCCAGCACCTTCTGCTGCCCGGGCGCGAGCGCCAGACCGCCGCCGAGGGCAGGGACATCGCCCGACACGGTGACGGCCCTATCGCCCGCGACGAGCCGCACGCTGAGCTCGCGATTGACGCAAGGCCCCGCCTGGGCGATGGCCAGCGGCGCAGAGCTGAAGTGCACGGGACGGCCCACAGCCGCCGTGTGCTTGCCGCCGAGGCCCAGGCCGACGCGAAGTCCCATCTCCCGCCACTTGGGGAAGAGGGCGAGCGGAAGGCGAAGCTCGAAGACCGTGCGCGACTCGTTGTGCTGGCCCTCGATGGGGCTGGATGCCGTCGTCCCGACGCCGCGGCGCCCCGCGGGCACGTGGCTGGTGAAGACGAGGCCCTGCTTCGTGAGGGCCACGACGCCGCAGCCGCCGCCGTCGGCACTCGAGACGACGGCGAGGTAGCTGCTCAGGATGCGGTTCATCGCGATGCCGAGGCACAGGTCGTTCTCGTGGACGCCCGCCCACACGGCGTGCTCGACGAGCGGCCCGGCCTCCCAGTCGTAGGGATGGGCGACGCGGGCCACGCCGCGGGACGCGCCCCGCCAGCAGGCGTCGTCGAGCCGGCCGTCGAGCGTCGGCGCCGAGGGCAGCGGCGGCAGCGGCAGACGGTCGTCGCCGACGTGACGCGGATAGCGCTGGACGCGGCCGTTGTAGGGCACGAGCCGCGGGCTGAGGTCGGCGCGGCCGTAGGCCTTCAGCCACGCGTGCTCCTCGCCGAGGAAGGCGTAGCGGAGCCGATCCTGGATACTGGATGCTGGATGCTCGATACTGGGTGCTGGAAGCTCGGGGAGCCGCTCTGACGGAATGGGGGCCTCCTGGCCGTAGACCTCGAGCTCGTCGATGCGCACCTCGCCGCCGCTGCTCGCGGTGACGGCGACGCGCACGTACCGGGCGCGGACCGGCCTGAAGCGGAACGCCGTGCGCTCGTGGACGGGCTCGCCGTCGTGCCTGTAGACGGCGTGCCACGTGCCGCGCTCGACGGCGGTCAGGATGGAGAAGGCGGCGGCGGCTCGGTCGCGGTAGCGGCGGGAGGAGTCGCTGCCGAAGGCGGCCTTCCACACCCAGTAGACGCCGCCGAGGTCGATCTCGGCCCAGGAGGGCTCGCCGTTGCTGATCCAACTGTGGCTGTTGCCCAGGCGCCCGTCGTTGAGGTGGGCGACCTGGTGGATGGCATAGCCGGGCAGGCAGGAGGAGGCCGCAGCCTTCGCCTTCGGCCCCGCGCCGAGGTTGGCGAAGCCTAGATCGTCTCGTTCGGGGGCCTCGAGGCCGGCGACGCCGCCCGACCCTGGCGGCGGAGGCGGAGGCGGCACGCGGCCGACGAAGCGCACGGGGGCGCCGCCGGCCCCCGCAAGCGACAGCCAGAGCGAGACAGCAAGACCCACGAAGGCAAGCACGGGCGAGCGGAGCCGAGCGCGATGCATGCAGGCACCCCCCGATCATGGTCTGCGGCCAGTCCGCCCCCATCACCCGCGGCTACGGCGCCCCGACCGGAAGCTTCAGGTTGCGGCCGATGACGTAGACGGGGTTCCCCGAGAGCCGGACCTCGTGGTGGTCGGCGATGGGATTGCCCTGGATATCGAAGTCCTCCGTGGGCGTGCATCCCGCAAGAAGCGACGCTACGAGGAGCAACGGCCAGCAAAGGCCTCGTCTCATGGCCCGCTCCTCACTTGCCCCAGAGCTTGACGAGAAGCCGATACATCTCGGGGTCGAAGCCCTTCAGCTCGGCGCGGACGAAGGGGTAGAAATCGTTGGTGCCGAAGTAGGCCTCGGACGACTCGGCGAAGTACTCCATCGGGTTGCTCAGCGCGTAGTGCCGCACCTTCTTGCCGCTGAACAGGAGCACCGATTCGTACTTTTTGCTCTCGACCATGCGGTCGTAGGCGGCCTTGATCTCGGCGTTGCCGTAGCCCCCCTCGAGCTCGCGGTGGTGGTAGCCGTGGGCCAGCTCGTGGAGGACCATGTTGAACTGGTGCTTGGTCCAGTTGATGAAGTTCCGCGGGCCGCCGATCTCGACGGACTTCGCCTTCTCGGGGTTGAAGCCGTGGCCCTCGAGCCAGCGCCGCGACGGGTGGTAGCAGGCGCACGTGACCCTGGGGTTCTCCTCGACCCAGATGGGCACGCGGCGCAGCTTGGCGAGCGCGCCGCCGGGCACCCTGCGCGTGATCTCGTAGAGGTGCACGCCGAGCAGCTTCACGGCCTCGTCGCCCAGCGCCTTCTTGTCGCCGAGCAGGTCCTTGTGGACGTAGACCTTCCAGCCCTCGACGTCCTTCACCGCATACGCCGACGTTGGGGCGTAGGCCTGGCTGGCCGGCTTCGCGGACTCGGGCGCCTTCTCGGGCCTGGCGGGCTCGGCGGCGACGGCGGACAGGCAGAGGACGACCAGCAGACTCTTCATTGCCATGTCACGTCCTTTCGGTTGCGGGCGCTGCCTCGATGCGTCGGGCGCCGAGGAAGCGCACGAGCAGGGCGGCCAGGATGAGGCCGCCACCCACGTAGGTGCTCGCGTGCGGCGCCTCGGAGACGGCCAGCCACACCCACACGGGGGTGAGCAACGGCTCGACCAGGGTGATGAGCGCCGCGTCGGTCGCGGGCACGGTCCTCAGTCCCTTGATGAACAGCACGTAGGGCACGCTGAGTTGGATGATACCCATGGCGGCTGCCACGAGCAAGGCGGGCCACGGCACCCGCAGCGCGCCCCACGCCAGCGGCAGCATCAGCGCCGCGGCCACCAGGTTGTAGAGGCTCGACAGCGCCACGGGGTTGCCCCGCCTCATCGACCGCTGGAGCAGGGTGAATCCCCCGAGCGCCGCGCCGCTCACCAGCCCGTAGACGATGCCCTTCTGCTGCCCAGGCTCCCACGAGCCGGCGAAGATCACCGCCACGCCGCACAGGCCCACAGCCAGCGCCACGAGCGTCCGCCCCCGCAGCCGCTCGGCGAGCAGCACGACCGCCCCCACGGCCACGAACAGCGGGTAGGTGTATTGGAGGAAGATCGCGTTCGCCGCCGTCGTGCCGACCATGGCCACGCAGAAGCCGCCCACCACGATCGTGTACGCCACGGCCGCGCCCGCGACCCGCAGCCTGGGGGCGCCGCCCAGCCGCGGCAGCGCCCACGCCAGCGCCAGCCCGCCCGCCGCGCTCCGCAGGCAGCCGATCGCCCACGGGTCCACCGCGAAGTGCAGCTTCAGAATCTTGACGAACACCCCGCCCAGGCTCCACATCACCCCGGCCGCCAGCACCAGCAGCGGCCCGGGCACGCGCCGGCGTCCTGAGCGGGTTGAGCCTTGGGCTGGGCGTGCGTCCGCCAAGCTTACCTCCGCCACTCACTCCAGGGGCAAGGCGATGGCCTGTCCCTGCTCGTCGGCCACTTGCACCTTGCGGTGGACCGTCGGGCCGCCGCGCGGCTGGATGGCCGCATCGTAGGTCCGGCCGCCCGCCACGATGAGCTCGACGGGCTCGTGGACCTCGGCCTGCGCCGCGAGGCGGCCGTCCAGCCGCAGGGTCAGCCTGGCGGCCACGGGCCTGCCGCCCGGCTGGTCGAGCACCTGGAACCGCACGGCCCGGCGCGCCGTGTAGAAGGGCGTCACATCGACGGCCCGTACGTACCGGACCTTGAGGTCCCAGACCAGCGGGAACCACGTGGGCGTCCGCCGGAACGAGGCGGCGTAGACGCGATGCTCGGGCCGCGACGGGTCCGCCTCACGGGCACGGGCGACAAACCACGTCTGGTCGAACGGGCCGGGCTCGGCCGCGCCGAGGAAGCGCCAGCACCGACCGTCCCAGGCCTCGACCCAGCTATGATTCCCCCGCTTCTTCACCCATCGCGGCGTGCCCACGAACCGAGCGGGAATCGAGACGGCGCGGCACGCGTCGATGAGCAGCACCGAGAGCCCCGAGCACGAGGCGTAGCCCGCCGCCACCGACTCGAGCGGGCTCTGGTCGGGCTTCGGCCGCTTCGTGGCGTGGTACTGCACGCCCAGGGTCTTGAAGATCGTGCGGTTGAGCTTCCGCGCCGCCTCGCCCGGCGTCTTGCAGTCGCGGACGACGGGCGCGAAGCGGCGATAGAAGTCGGGCCGCCAGCGGTCGCGCCGCTCGTTGATGCTGGCGTAGGGCAGCACGTCGTTGAGGAACAGCTCGTCGGGCACCCCCTTGCCCCATGGCATCTCGGCGCGGGCCTTGCAGGCGAGCTCGATGTTCTCGACGAGGAATCCTCTCGACAGCGACGTCAGATCGCGAGACGGCATGTGGGCGATCAGGAAGGCAGCGGCCTCGCGATGCTCGGGGCGGACGGTGCGCAGGGCCGCAACCAGTTCCGCGCGGTTCGCGCCCGCCTCGGCGAGCGCCTCGGCCAGGCGCGCGCGGTAGCGCTCGGCGGCGCGTGCGATCGCCTCGGCGCCGTCGTCCGCGGCCAGCGGTCCGCTGATGCTCACTAGCAGGAGAAGCATGCTCACGGGATCCTCGCCGCCTTGAAGACGACCTCGTAGGTCTTGCCCTTCTCGAACTCCGCCGGCTTGGGCAGGAGCAGGAAGTTGTCGGTGACGACCGGCTCGAGCTCCGCGCCGGTGATGATCCGGACGTCCTTGACGCGATGGGGGAAGAGGATGACGGGCGGCCGCTTAGGCTTGGCATCGCGGCTCGCCGTCAGCTTGAAGGTGTAGACGCCGTCCGTCTCGGTCAGCGCCTGCTCCCAGGCGAGGGGGCGCGGCGCGAGGCGGGCCTCCCAGGCGGGGTCGCCGTAGAAGGCCACCGTGTCGCGGTCCCAGAGCAGGCCGAGCGGGTCCTTGCCCTTGAGGCCGTGCTTCGCGGCGAGCTTGCCGAGCAGGCGGCGGTCGCGCTCCAGGTCGAAGCTCTCGAAGTCCACGCCGGCCTTGTCGGGGAAGCGGGTCGCGAGCTGATGGACGAGGGCCTGGTTGTTGGCGTAGAAGGCCTCGGCGAGGGTGTAGCGGCCGGGCTGGCCGATGAACAGATCCTTCACCCCCCAGCCCATGTAGCCGTACCAGGTGAGCACGGTGTAGCCGAGCATCTGGTGGACGCCGCCGGTGCGCATGAAGGCGATGGCCATGCAGTCGCGGCGCGGGATCCTGCCCATCAGGCAGTTGCCCACGGGCAGGTAGACCTTGGGGTTCGGCGACTGGATGGGGTGGACTTTCTTCTGCATGTCGAGGCCGAAGAGCTGGCCGTCCTTGCAGCGGAACTGGCCGTTCTTGTAGGAGTAGCCGATCTGCCAGTCGCGCGGGGTCGCGTGGCCGCTGGTGACGAACAGGTCGGTCTTGAAGTCGTTGAAGGTCTCGACGAGCCGCTTCGTGGTGTCCTGGGGCACCGTCTTCTTCTCGGGCTTGCCGCCCTCGGCCTTCTCCCACATGACACCCTTCTGCCCCTCGCTGAACCAGCGGCCGGCGTCGAAGACGTCGAGGTTGAGCCCCGTGCCCGCGGCGCCCTTGCGGACGACGAGCGGCTCGGCGTGCTTCGCGATGCGCAGCGCGTCGGCTGCCTCGTAGCCCGTGACGATGCCCCAGAGGCAGTCGGTGTAGGGGTCGGCGTCGAGCCGCCGCGTCAGGCGGTGGACGTCCACGACGAGCTGCCGCCCGGCCTCCTCGGGCCTGGCGACGAAGCAGGCATGGCGCGGGAAGACGTCGGCCAGGGCGGCCTTCGCGTCCGACACCGACCCCGGGTAGACGATGACGGAGGCGTCGTGCTTCGCGCGCAGCGCGTCCACCACCGCCGTCCACTCGGCCTGGCCGTGGGTGGCGGCGCTGACGACGACGGCGTAGGATCCCCTGCCCACGACATACCGTACCGTAGGCTCCGCAGTCCCGGCGCGAACGGCCCAGGGCATCGCCAGCGCACAAACAAGCACAACGCGGGTGAGCATCACGCATTCGGCTCCTTACAGCACGTGTGCGTCCATTGTACCCGGGCCTCTGGCGCGCTCCAAGTGCGGCGCAGCCCATGCTTGACAGCCGCAGCACGCGAGACTACGGTGAGCCTCGCGCACCGAGACAAGCCCAGGAGGAAGCTCGATGGCGAACGAGAGCACCATGACGCTCGCGGACGACTGGGGCTGCGCCGAGATCGCGCCGCGCGACGCCGTGCCAGCCGGCTCGCGCGGGACGTGGACGCCGAGCTGTTCGAGCGATACCACGAGCCCCATCGCTTCGTCACGATGCCCGCCCACGAGTTCGGCTTCCGCAGCGGCCACAAGAACGTCTACCTCCTCGACGAGGCCGACGGCCCGCCCCGCGCCCGCGATGCCTCCGAGTTGGCGCAGTGGTGCCGCGGCAAGCGCGCCATCGTCATCTCCCACCATCCCAACACCTGCTCGGAGACCGATCCCTACATCGGCTGGGGCCACCACAACCTCGACACCATCGACCCCGACGTCGAGCCCGCCATCGAGATCTGCCAGGACCGCGGCTCGTTCGAGCACGACCAGGTGGGCCGCGACGGCGTGCACTTCGGCGGCTTCGGCTCCTCGGTGCAGGACGCCCTGGCGCGGGGCCTGCGCCTCGGCTTCGTCGGCGGCACCGACAGCCATCGCGCGCGGCCAGGCTCGGCCCGCACGAACCTCTCCGGCCTCGACGCCGACGACTTCCTCGGCGGCGGCCTCACCTGCGTCCTGGCGCCCGAGCTGACCCGCGAGGCGCTCTTCGACGCGCTGCGCACCCGTCGCTCCTACGCGACCAGCGTGCGCATCCTGCTCGATGTCCGCGTCAACGGCCACCTCATGGGCAGCGAGATCCGAGGCGACGGCGAGCCGCGCACCATTGTTCTCCGGGCAGCAGGCACCGCCGGCTTCGCACGAGCCCTCGTCGTCCGCAACGGCGAGGAGGTCCACACCCAGCCTGGCTCGGGCCGGCTGCTGGACTTCGCTTGGCGGGATGAGCAGCCGCTGGAGGGGTCCGCCTGCTACTACGTCCGTCTCGTCCAGGCCGACGGCCACATGGCCTGGCCGAGCCCCGTCTGGGTCGACACGTGAACGCGCCCGCTGGCCACACGTTCCGCGTCGGGACGAGCGCCGAATGGGGAACGGCTGTGGATGGGCGGCGGGCCGCCCATTTCGGAGTTGGCCAACTCCGAAATGGATGACGACACCACGCCCTGAGCCGCGCTCTGGCAGCGCGTATCACCGGATCGTCCGCTGCCGCCCACAGGTTGGGCCCTCCGCTCTGCCGGGGGACGAGAGGCGCGCCGCTCCGCGGCCCCGCCGGCGCAAGCGCTTCTCCTTGCTCGTGCCGCGGAGCGGCGGGGAACCCCTCCTCACGCGGAGCGTAGGGACGAGCGCGAAAGGGGGAGCAACCGCGGATGGGCGGCGGCCTGCCTATTTCGGAGTTGGCCAACTCCGAAATGGGCGATGCCTTCGCGCCATGAGCCGAGTTGTGGCGATGCGCCTCAGCGGATCATGAGGCTGGCAGTACGCGGAACGGCTGTGGATCGGCGGCGGGCTACCCATTTCGGAGTTGGCCAACTCCGAAAAGGGCGACGAGTATGCGCAGGAATGCGCACTGTGGCAATGTGGCGCAGCGGATCGTGCGGCTCGCAGAAGGCGGAACGGCTGTGGATCGGCGGCGGGCTACCCATTTCGGAGTTGGCCAACTCCGAAATGGGCGATGCCTTCGCGCCGTGAGCCACACTGTGGCGACGCGCGTCAGCGGATCTCGAGGCCGACGATGCGGAGATTGCGATCTGCGGACGGGGTCTGGGTGTCGTCGTAGTAGTCGTTGGTGAAGGCGAGGCCCACTTCGTGCTCGCCGGCCGCGACGTCGGCCTCGAGGCCGACGGTATGCCAAGCCTCGCGGCGGAGGCTCACGTCGCCAAGCTTCGTCCCGTAGATGCTGACGGCGATGTTGGGGAACGCGCCGCCGGCCTTCGAGCCGCTGGCGCGGATGGCGAACTCGTAGCGGCGGGCCTTGGCGAAGCGCACCCGCGCGGCGATGGTGCCGTTGGTGCCCATGTACGCGACGCCGTTGCGCACCGTGGCCAGCCGCACGCCCTCCTTGGGCTTGAAGGCGTCGGCGGACAGCGTCACGCCGAGCATGGGGCTGCGGAAGTCGCAGTCCAGGTTCGTCAGCAGGCACGACAGATAGCGCATCGCCCGTGCGTCGCCGGGCCGCTTGTCCCAGCGGATCTGGTCGAGCAGGATGGTGCCCTTGCCGAGCTGCATCTTCACCAGAGCCGGCGGATTGAGCAGCCGCTTCGCCTTCATCGCGGGCACGGGGCCGACGCGGAGCCAGTCGAGGGCGACGTTGCGGTCCTCGTTCCGCTCGGGCGCGTAGGCGTCGTTGACGAAGGCCAGCGTCACCGCGTGCTTGCCCTTGCCGACCCGGGCCGTCAGGAAGTACTCGCCCCAGTCCTCGCCCGCGGTCGTCACGCTGCCGCGTCGCTTCCCGTCGATCGAGACGGCGATCTGCGGGTAGACGCCCGCCACGGGCGTGCCGCGGCCTCGTACGATGAAGGCGTACTCCCCGGTCTCCGCAAAGTCGACCGTGGACTTCAGTCCTGCCGTCGCGTGCAGATAGGCCTCGCGCTCGCGGAGGCTCGGCGAGCCGTGATCGACGGCCATCTTCTCGGCCTCGAAGGTTCGGCACGCCTTCGCCTCGGGCCGCCCCGTCCCGATCACGTGGTCGCACACCTCGGCCGACAGCGGCGTGCGCGTCCGCCACGACAGCCCCTTGCGGCTGCCGTACCAGTAGAGGTCCTGATTGCTCAGGCCGTTCCTCACGTCGTCGCAGAGCGCGGTGTTGACTGGGACAGACGTGTTGGTCTGGGCAACGACAGGCTCGGGGAAGAGCCTTGCGAGCTTAGCGATCCCGCCGCGCGTGCCGGCGTGGAGGATGAGCGTGCCGCCCGCCTCGACGAATCGACGCAGCTTCTCCACATTCGCCGCGACCGCGCTTGCATCGGCCTCGACGAGCAGCACGCCGCCCGCCGGCAAGTCGGCGTCCGTCCGTTCCACCGACGCCTCGGTGTAGACGGCGCCGATCTCGTCGAGCGAATCGGCGAGTGGCAGCCGCTCCTGGACCAGCCTCAGCGTGTGGGGCTCCCGGGCGGAGCGGCGCGCGTGGTCGGCCCAGTCGAACAGGTGCTCCAGCACGCGCTGAGCCATGGGCTCAGAGCCCCACTTCTCGCCCACGAGCAACTGAGAGAAGAGGTAGCAGCCCTTGCCGTCCATCACTTCGAGCAGCGGCACATAGATCAGGCCGCCCGGACCGCCGGAGTCGACGTGGACGCGGAAGCGCCCGGCGCTGGGCTTCGCCAGGGTCTTGCGAGCAGCCACATGGTCGCCGCGCCAGTAGCACAGGTCGGTGCCATCGAACCAGGTCCGCCCCGCCTCCGTCTGGATCCGCCGGAAAGCGACGGTGCAAGCGCGGTCGACGAGCCGAGCCGGGAGGAGGCCAGAGTCATAGGAGTCCTGCTCCAGGGCAATCACGATGCCGCCCTTGCGGACGAACGCGGCGATGGCTTGGCGGGCCGTCCCGTCGCCGCCCACGGTCGGGACCCCCTGCGCCGGCTTGATGCCGTCGAGCGCGTGCGGCGCGATGAGGAGGACGTCGGCGTCGGGTAGCTTCGCCAGGTCGTCCACCTTCGTGACCGACGCTCCGGCGTCGCGCAACGCGCGCCCCACCTTCGTATCCGTGCTTTCGAAGAGCGCGATCCGCAGGCCGTCCGGCACGTCGACCTTCCGCCGAGGCAGCACGAGGTAGTACTCCGTGTCCTCGAACACGACCTTCTCCCCCTGCCGGATTCTCAGCCTGAGGTCGGCGGAGGGAATCTCCTCAAGCAGGACCGGCTCCAGGTCGAGGTCCAGGGTGATGGGGAACTGGATGTGTTGAGCGGGCCGGGTATCGAAGGTGCGGCGTCCTCCAGCCTGCACGTATTCGGTCGCGCCGGTTGACTGCGCCAGGTCCCACTCGACAATGAGCTTGGCCGGATGGAGGGTGTTGTTGTAGAGATCGATGGTGCGGGTTACTTTCTCGCGGTTGAAGAACGCTTCGTCGCGCTCGCGGATGAAGGCGGCGATCGGCGCGTAGGCACGCTTGACTGCGAGGTAGCGGGGGTTGTCGTCGCTGGGAAAGGGGCCGGTCTCGGTGAGGGTCCAGGGGCACATGCCGCTGACGTCCTGGGCGCGGTAGGCTTTGATCTGCATCTCCCAGGCGAGGGCCTTGCAGCGGGCCA
>CBFDBL010000018.1:0-24716 GCA_965603035.1 uncultured bacterium | reverse complement strand
CTTCTGCGCGAAGCCGTGGGCCTGGCCGCCGCTGCCCGGGTTGATGTCGCCGTGGGTGCCGCTGGCCAGGCAGGTGCGGAGGGGCCAGGCGTCGCCGAGCTTCGCATAGTGGTCGGCCCAGCCGCGGGCCGTCCCCTTGGGGTCCCGAAGGAGCCGCTGCCCCTGCATGTAGCTCGCGGAGTTGCAGGCCCACGGGTCCATGAGGACCCACACCTGGCTGCCGTCGGGCCCCTCGTGGATGAAGGCGGGCGGGCATGCAAGCTGGCGAAAGGTCGAGTCGTGGCCGTAGAAGGGGTTGTGGAGCCATCGGATGCCGCAACCGGCCAGGATGGTGGCGTGGCCCCAGGGCAGCGAGGGCTCCTCGATGTGCTCGGCCACGTCGATGCGGATGCCCCACTCGCGCTCGAGGCGCCGCGCGGGGTAGAAGGTGCGGAGGGCGCTCTCGACGCTCTGGAAGGCCCACAGCGAGTTGCACAGGTAGGGGCTGACGTAGGCGCGGCCCTCCTTGATCCGCCGGATCAGCTCGTCCTTGCGGTCGGGGTAGCGCTCGACGAAGCACAGCGCCTCCTGGGTCACCGCCATGTTGTAGCGGTCGCGGTTCCCTGGCGCCTCCTCGTCGGTCCGCTTCATCTCATCGAGATGGCCTCGCACCACGTCGGCGAAGGCCTGGCGCGTCTGCTTCTCGGTGAAGCCCCAGGTGTAGTCGGGGCAGTTGTCGTTGGTGACGTAGATCGTCCACACCCCGGGCTCCTCGCGCTGAGCGGCTGGCGCCGTGGCGACGACGGCCAGCAGTAGGGCGACGGCGTGCATCGAGGCTCTCCTTCGCACCCGGTACCCCTCGGGCCATTCTAGCAGGGGCCATGCGCGGTCGCAATGGCGGCACGCGCCCACTCGTCAGCACTTGAACGACATGGGGAGACCGACTAGAATGCCAGCATCCAGGCGCGCCACCATGGGCATGGCGCCTGGAGGAGGCAAGATGGGCACAACACGCACGGTGCCGCGTATCGAGTCGCTGCGGGTCACCAACTACAGGGCGCTTCGGGACCTGGAGCTCAGAGGGATCACACCGTTCACCGTGCTGCTCGGGCCGAACGGCAGTGGGAAGTCCACCGTCTTCGACGTGTTCGCGTTCCTTGCGGAGGCCCTGACGTCAGGGCTGCGGAGGGCGTGGGACCGGCGCGGACGCTTCAAGGAGCTGCGGACCCGCGGCGCGGCGGGTCCCATCGAGTTCCAGTTGAAGTACCGCGAGGCGCCAGGAACGCCCGTCATCACCTACCTGCTTGCCGTGAGCGAGACGGCGCGGGGCCCGATCGCCCAACGCGAATGGCTCCAGTGGCGACGGGGCAGCACAGGCAAGCCGTACAGGTTCCTGGACTTCGAGGAGGGCAGCGGGATCGTCGCACCCGGAGAGACGCCCGAAGAGCCCAGAGAGGGGGACCCGCGGTTCCACGAGGAGTTGGACTCCCCTGAGCTCCTGGCGATCAGCACGCTCGGCCAGTTGGCGAAGCACCCGAGGGTCAGTGCCCTGCGCCGCTTCATCACGGGGTGGTACATGTCCTACCTGACCGCTGACCAGGCTCGCGGGCAGCCAGAAGCAGGCCCACAGGAGCGCCTGTCGCAGACAGGTGACAACCTGCCGAACGTGGTCCAGTACCTCAGGGAGCAGCACCCGGCTCGCCTGGACGAGGTCCTGGAGGCGCTGCGCCGTCGAGTCCCGCGGCTGGAGCGGGTGGATACGACCGTCATGCCCGACGGCCGTCTCCTGCTACAGATCAAGGACGCGCCGTTCGAGCGCCCCATCCTGGCACGTTTCGCTTCCGACGGAACCCTCAAGATGCTGGCCTACCTCACGGTGCTCTACGATCCGGAGCCGCCGCCGCTCGTCGGGATCGAGGAGCCGGAGAACCACTTGCACCCCAGGCTGTTGCCGGAGCTCACCGAGGAGTGCCGAGCCGCAACGGATCGCAGCCAACTGATGATCACGACCCACTCGCCGCATTTCCTCAACCCCCTGCGAGCCGAGGAAGTCTGGGTCCTCTACCGCGATGCACACGGCCACACGCAGGCGCGTCGCACCGCGGACATGCGGGGAGTCCGCGAGTTCCTCAGCGAGGGAGCGAAGCTGGGGGACCTCTGGGTCGAGGGCCACTTCGACGTCGGCGACCCCTTCATTCCGGACCAGGACATGCCGCTGTTCAGCCAGAAGCGCACGTGACGAGCGCAGGGGTGGGCGTCATGCACATCGAGTTCCTTGTCGAAGAGGAATCCTGCGAGGCTGCCCTTCACGCACTCGTCCCCAGGATCCTCCCCGACGCCTCGTTCACCACCCACGCCTACCAGGGGAAGCCCGACCTGCTGCGGCGCCTGCCCGAGCGCCTTCGCGGCTATGCTCGATGGCTCCCTGCCGACTGGCGTATCGTGATTCTCCTGGATGCAGACGACCCGCGGAAGTGCCAGGAACTCAAGGAGCAGGTGGAGCGGACAGCTCTGGAAGCGGGCCTCCACACGAAGTCACGTCCTGCGGATGATGGTGCGTACCAGGTGATGACGCGCCTCGCGATCGAGGAACTGGAGGCGTGGTTCTTCAGCGACACGGACGCGGTGCGCAAAGCGTACCCGCGCGTGCCGGCCAACCTGGGGCAGCGGGCGAGCTACAGGGAACCCAACGGGATACGCGGCGGCACGGCCGAGGCGCTGGAGCGTGTGCTGCTGCGAGCCGGCTACCATCGGGCCGGGCTCCCGAAGATCGCTGCGGCCAGAGCCATCGCACAGCACATGTGCCCTTCGCGCAACCGATCGCGCAGTTTCCAGGTGTTCCGGCGCGGACTCCTGGCCATGGCTGGCCCGCCTGCGGCCCAGGAGCTCTGACCCACTCGGCCACCGACCTCCATTCCTGTGGCAGAACGGACCGCTGGCCATGAACACACGTTCCCTCACGGTGTTCCTTGTTTTGCTGTGCAGCATGAGAGGCGGAACAGCTATGGGCAGCGCTCTGGCCCTCGCGCAGGAGCGCGCGATCCGACGCTCCGACGTGGTGTTCATGTACGACAACCCGAAGCTCTACGAGGCCTACGGCTGCACCGTGCTCGGCTGGGCGGGGTGGCCGGCGCCCAAGCACATCCGCGAGGCCCACGCCAAGGGCGTGCGCCGCTTCTCGTGCAGCGTCGGGTTCCTCACTGAGTTCAAGCGGGTCATCGACTTCGACCCGAACTTCCTCGATGCCGCCTGCCGCAACTTCGCCGGCGAGCCCTTCATCGTGCCCTGGCTCTGGGACCACAAGCACAAGGGCCAGCCCGCCTGGTGGTGGTGCACCAACAGCCCGCTCTACCGCCGCTACCTGCTCAGCCGCCTCGAGAAGCTCATGCGGGACTCGAAGCCCGATGCGCTCCACATCGACGACTACCGCGGCACCTCCGGCTCGGTGACCTGGCTCGACGGATGCTTCTGCCGCCACTGCATGGCCGCCTTCCGCGACTACCTGAGACGGAACGTCGCGAGCGAGAAGCTGGCCAAGCTGGGCATTGCTGACCTCGCGACGTTCGACTACCGCCAGTTCCTGCTCGACCGCGGGGTGAAGCCTGGCGACTACAAGAAGCGTCGGGCGCGCCTGCCGCTGGCAGAGGAGTTCCACCGCTTCCAGGTCATGGCCAGCAACGCCTGGGTCGCCGACTACCGCCAGCGCGCCGAGGAGCTGCGTGGGCAGCCCGTCGGCCTGAGCGTCAACTCGGGGGCGAACAGCCCCCACGCCATCGTCATCGCGCCCGAGCTGGCCAACTTCTGCTGCGAGGTGTGGCACGGCGCCGCCAAGCGCCAGCCCGCGACCCACCCCGTCACCATCTACAAGCTCGGCGACGGCCTCGACCGCCCCATCTGCTCGACCGCCGCAGGGCAGGACTGGGCCTTCGTCGGCGAGCACAAGGTCTACGGCCTGGTCCGCTCGTGGGCCGCCCTGTCCTACGCCTTCGGCCACAACCTCATGGCGCCCCACCGCCAGTGGTGCTACACCAAGGAGAAGGGCACCCACTGGACCGAGGCCCCGAGCGAGGCCTACGCCTGGCTCTACCGCTGGGTGCACGACCACGCCCGGCTCTTCGACGGCTACGAGGCCGTGGCACCCGTGGCCGTGGTCTACAGCAACCTGGCCAACCGCAAGGGCGGCGGCAAGATCGAGGCCGTCTGCGTCGCGCTCGCACGGGCCAACGTGCCCTTCACCGTCCTCATCGCCGGCGACGACTGGCTGCCCGACTACCGCTTGACGAAGACCCAGCTCGACCGCTTCAAGGCCGTCGTCGTCACCAAGACGTGCGAGCTCGACCCCAGGCAGCAGAAGCTCATCGACCAGGTGAAGGCGGACGGGCGCCTCGTCGTCTGGCCCGACCAGGCCGCACTGGCGCAGCGCGTCCCGCAGCCCGTCGTCATCGAGGGCGCCAAGCAGGTCTGGGCCGTGCCTCGACACATCCCGGGCGACCGCAAGGCACCCGTGATGGTGCACCTGCTCAACCGCAACTACGACCCCAAGGCCGACGCGGCCATGCCGCAGAAGGGCCTCACCCTGCGGCTCCGACGCGACCTGCTCGGCGGGCGCAAGCTCACCAAGGCCACGCTCCACGCACCGAGGGCCGAGCCTCTGGGGCTGGACTTGAACTCCGGCCGCGAGTACACGACTATAACGGTAGCCGAGCTGGGCCTGTGGGGGATCGTGGAGCTCGAGCCGTAGGGTGCGGAGGTCAGAGGATGCGTCAGTGCATAGCTGTGTGTGTGTGTCTCGCGGCGGGCGCGGCGCTGGGTGCCGACGCCGAGGATGCCGGGCGCAGGGCCCTCGCCGCCAGGGGGCAGTTCAAGATCGCCAGGCACCACGGTGCGCTGGTGGTCGATATCGCGCTGAAGGGCGACGCGTCGGTGGGCGAGCTGTTCGACGTGCGCCGCGGCGAGGCCCTCATCGGCTACGCCGCGGTGAGCGAGATGGTGAGCTACTGGCCGAAGCTCGAGTTCGTCCTCGGCGGCGGCGCCGAGGGCGACTTGCTCACGCGCCTGTCGCGGCCCATGCCGAAGGTGCAGCTCCTCACCGACTCGCCCGACTGCCGCGAGGCCAAGGAGCTCAAGGCGCTCGTCGGCGACAGGCTGCACGTCGAGAAGATCGCCGACCGCATGCGCGCGCCCGCCCAGGACGAGGCCCTGGTCATCCTCTACCACACCGGCGCGCCCTTCATGATGGGCGACCCCATCGTCGAGCCCCACGCCGCCCGCGGCGGCAAGGTCGTCGCCGACATGCTCGCCTACTGCCACCTGCGGGGCATCCCCGCCGACGAGTCCTTCTTCGACCAGCCCCCATCGCTCCGCATCATCGACGTCGGCCCCCTCACCGCCGGCCTCTCCGAGGAGGCACGCATCCCCTGGTACGGCACCCGCGAGCGAGTCGTCACCGTCGAGCTCAAGAGCAGGACCAAGAGCAGGAGCAAGCGGCCCAGGAAGCCCGTGACCCGCAAGGTCAAGAAGCGCCAGTTCGTCGCACGCATCGCCCCGGGCACCCCGAGCAAGGAGAGCCAGAAGCGCATCGCCACCGACGAGAGCACCGACAACACGACCCTGATCTACGAGCAGCTCGGCGGCGGCATCCTCGCCTGCGACCTCATCTCGCTCAACGGACGCGGCGGCATCGACCCAGGGTGCAAGAACAAGTGGGTCTTCGTCGCACGCGCCCTCGGCTCCGGCCCCCAATACGCCGTCTTCCGGCCCGCCAAGCCGGCCTTCGAGGACCTCCTCGGCGAGATCGAGGCGCTCATCGACAGCAAGGCCGACCGCGTCAAGACGACCATGGAAGGCGGCGCCAGCGGCTCCGACAACCTCGTCAAGAGCATCGCCTTCGGCCCCGCCGACAAGCCGCTCGTCCTGATCGTCGGGTGCCTCGACGGCGCCGACTGGCTCAGCTCCTGCGCCATCCTCCGACTCATGGAGCTGCTCCTCGACCCCGACGACGACGTGATGGAGTGGGCGGCCGAGCGCCTGCGCATCAAGTGCATCCCCTGCCTCAACATGGCCGGCTACCCGAGGGACGCGGCCCCCAACGCCAACGGCGTGCTCATCGACCGCAACTTCGCCTACCACTGGGACGCATTCGCCGACAAGAAGACGAAGGGCTCCGAGCCCTTCTCGGAGCCCGAGAGCGCCATCCTCCAGCGCATCGTCGAGAAGGAGAAGCCGGCCCTCGTGCTCGACATCGGGGTCGGGAGCTACGACGACGGCTACTTCATGGTCTACGGCCGCGACGCCACCCGCGCGCAGCGCGACCTGTGCCGCGTCGCGCGCGACGTGCTCGACGCACGCCTCCGCCGCCGCTTCGTGCTCGGCGAGCAGCCGCTGCGGGTCAAGCTCTTCAAGAGCTCCGAGCGCCCGTCGCTGGCCAACTGGGCCAGCTCGAAGGGCGCCCAGGCCGTCAGCCTCTCCATCTGCGGCGACGCCGAGGACAGCCTCATCAACACCGACGTCGCCGTCGAGGCCGCCCTCGCACTCCTCTACACCACCGCCCTCGCCCAGCGATAGCCGCGCACCCTGCCAGGGCCTTGCGCCCCGCCTCCCCGGCGGGTATAGTGCTGCACCGTTGGGAGCCCTGCCCCGAGAAGGCCAAAGGAGACGGCCGTGGCCACGATCCAGACCCTGCTGCTGACGGGAGCCAACAACCACGACTGGACGCGCTCGGCACCCTTCTGCAAGGAGCTGCTCGAGGCATCCGGCAAGTTCGACGTCACCCTGACCGAGGCCCCGTCGAGCGCGCTCGAGGACGCCGAGGCGCTGGGCGGCTACCAGCTCCTGTTCAGCGACTACAACGGCCCGGAGTGGAGCGAGAAGGCGAAGGCCAACTTCGAGGCCGTCGTGCGCGGCGGCACGGGGCTGGTGATCCTCCACGCCGCCGACAACGCCTTCCCGGGCTGGGTCGAGTACGAGAAGATGGTGGCCCTGCTGTGGCGCGAGGGCACAGGGCACGGAGCCTACCACGAGTTCGAGGTCCGGATCGTCGATCGCGACCACCCCGTCACGCGCGGCCTCGACGACTTCACGCTCTGGGACGAGCTCTACCACCGCCTCGTCCACATGCACGGCGTGCCCTACCACGTGCTCGCCACGGCGTACTCCGACCCCGAGACGGGCGGCAGCGGCAGCGACGAGCCGATGATGGTGGTGCAGCAGTACGGCGCCGGCCGCGTCTACCACCACGTGCTCGGCCACGTCTGGCCCGGCGACCCCGAGGCCAACAAGGGCTGCTCGATGATCACCTTCGAGAGCCCCGCCTTCCAACAGGCCCTGTTGCGCGGCTGCGAGTGGGCTGCGACGGGCGCCGTGACGGACTGACGCTACTCCTACTCGTCCCGATGCTCCAGCGTCGGGACCGGACTCGCGACGCTCCAGCGTCACGGACGAGAGAAGTCCCGTACTCCGTTCCCCCACGCTGGAGCGTGGTGCTCGTCGTCCCGACGCTGGAGCATCGGGACGAGTGCAGAGAAGAAGGAGCGGCTCAGCGGGAGCTTCGCCCTCCCTTACACATGCGAAAGGCCGAGCAATGTACTCCGTCGGCGTGATTGGCCTCGGCAAGATCGCGGCGATGTACGGCAAGCCCGAGGACACGGCGCCCTACTGCCACGTCGGCGGCATCCGCTACAGCGACCGCGTCGAGCTGACCGCGGTCTGCGACATCGACGCCGAGGTCACCGCAGCGTTCCGCGAGCGATGGGGCGGCTGCTTCCCCGACCTACGCTACCACGACAGCTTCCAGAAGATGTGGGCGGCCGACGCCCCTGACATCATCGCCGTGTGCGTGCGCGGCCCGGACCACTTCGACGTGATGATGGAGGTCCTCGAGGCGGGGCCGCGGGCCATCTTCCTCGAGAAGCCGCCGACCTGCTCGCTCGAGCAAATGGACGCGATGGTCGCCGCCGCGAGGGCCAAGGGCATCCCCATCACCGTCTCCTACTCGCGGCACTGGTGCCCGCACGTCCTGCGTCTTCAGGAGCTGGTGCAGGATGGCCTCATCGGCGAGGTCGAGCAGGTCGTCGCGTACACCGGTGGGGCGTTCCTGTCGTTCACGAGCCACGTCACCGACCTGATCTGCCAGTTCGCCGGCTACGACGCCAGGGCCATCTACGCCCGCGGCCACGCTCACGGCGAGGCGCCCGGGGGCTACGAGGGCGAGCCCGCGCTCGACGCCGCCATCCTCGAGTTCGAGAGCGGCATCCTCGGCATCCACGTCGGCCAGCAGGGCGAGCACGGCGGCTTCTACTGCGACGTGCTCGGCACCGAGGGCCTCGTCCGCGCCGGCATCTACACCCCGCCCTTCGCCAGAACGAAGGACGGCCCGATCGACCTCTCGCAGCACGCCATGCCGGCGAACGCCAGCGTGTTCCAGGTCGCCTACGGGCAGATCGCCGACCACCTCGACGGCGGCCCGCTGCCCGGCTGCACCGACGGGGCCTGGCACGTCGTCCACGAGCTCGGCTTCGCCGGCATCGAGTCCATGCTCACCCACCGCCGCGTCGAGATTGCCAACGCGAACCGCAGCCGCAAGGTCTACGCCAACGGCTGAGCGGCCCAGCGAGGACGATATGCGACGGATCTGGATTCCCGCAGCGGCAGCCATGGCCCTCGCGTGCATGGCCGCACATGGGGGCACGCTGCTCAAGAACGGCGGCTTCGAGGCCGCGCGGAAGGTCAAGGGGGCGGCTAGCGTGGACCAGGGCTTCGGCCAGTGGTCGCTCGGCCAGGGTCGGTTGGCGCCCGCGGGCTGGACGCTCAACACGGCCTATCCCGGGGAGTGCTCGGTGCTCTCGGAGGGGGCCCACTCGGGCGAGCGCTTCGTGCGGCTGCGCGGCACGGCGAAGGCGCGGCCGGCGCACATCTACCAGCCGTGCCCGGGGATCCAGGCCGGCGCGTGGTACCGGGTCTCGGCCTGGGTCCGCGGCGGCAGGGCATCGTTCTACTGCTACGAGTACTACGAGAAGGCCCCGATCCGCGCGCCGCTGATCGCCACGGCCGCCGCGCCGAAGGGCCAGTGGCGCGAGGTCTCGGGCTACTACCTGCCGGGCGGGCCGGGCTTCAAGGCCGCGTCGCTGGCCGTCACGGTGGCGAAGGGCGAGAGCGTGGACGTGGACGACGTGCGCGTGGAGACCGTGGCGGCCAAGGCCGCGCCGCCGGGGCTCGACGCCATCGTGGTTGAGAATGCACTGGTCCGCCTGAAGCTCTCGCCAGACGCCAGGCTCGCGGAGCTCACGTGCAAGGCGACGGGGACGAACTACGCGGCGCCGGCCTGCCCGTTCCCCATGTTCGTCGCCCGGCGGGAAGGGTGCCAGGTCCCGGCTCGGCTCCTGCGGCGCCGGGGCGAGGCCATCGAGGTGGAGTTCGCCGACCCCGACGTCCGCGCGACCCTGCGCTTCGAGGCGCTCGAGCGATACATCAGGCTCGAGGTCACCGACGTGCGGCCCGCCGACCTCGAGCGGCTCGACGTCGAGTTCCCGATGCGCAAGCTCGCGACGCAGGGCTGGGCCTTCGCGGCCAACTACGACGGCGAGTTCGCGGCCTGCTGCTTCGCGCTCAACCTGGCGGGCCGGACCTGGCTGCGGGGACGCGGACAGGGTGCCGTCGGCATCGGCGCCTCGTGCCAGCACCAGACGGGGCCAGGGGGCGCGAAGCTCGCGCTCGTCGCCTGCCCCTTCGACCAGCTCCACGCGGCGATCCAGCAGGTCGAGCGCGACAACGGCCTGCCCTGCCCCATCCTCGACGGCAAGTGGGCGCGCGACTCCGAGCCCGTCCGCCGCTCCTATCTGTTCGCCATCGGCATGCACGAGGACGACACCGACACGCTGGTCCAGGCCGCCAAGATCGGGGGCTTCCAGACCATCCTGATCCTCAAGAACGCGTGGCTGACCACCCACGGCCACTACGAGATCAACCGCAAGTGCTTCCCGCGAGGGCTCGAGAGCCTGAAGGACACGGTCGCGAAGATCCACGCCGCGGGGCTCAAGGCGGGCGTCCACCTCTTCGGGCCCTCGGTGTCGCCCAACGACCCCTACGTGACGCCCGTGCCCGACGAGCGCCTGCTGGCCGTGCGCTGTCCGCCGCTGGCCGAGGACGTCGATGCGAAGGCCCCGACGCTCACCCTCACCGCGCAGCCCGACCTGCCGCCCAAGCGGTCCCGCAGCAAGGCCTTCCCCGGCTTCCACATCCGCGTGGGCGACGAGATCGTCCGGTACCGCGACGTGGCCGTCGGGCCGCCCTTCCGCTTCACGGGCTGCCAGCGCGGCGCCTGCGGCACCCGGGCCGCCGCGCACCCCGCGGGGACGCGCGTGCGGGGGCTGCTGACCATGTGGGGCTTCTTCGTCATCGACCCCGACAGCACGCTGCTCGACGAGGTGACCACCCGCTTCGGCAACATCGTGAACGCCTGCGGCATCAACATGGTCTACTTCGACGCCAGCGACGGCAGCCGCGACGACTACCTCGACGTCCGCTACTACCTCGACAAGTGCCACCGGGCCTTCTACCGCAAGTTCGACCACGGCGTGCTCTACCAGACGAGCATGGGCACGGGCTCGAACCTGTGCTGGCACATCATCCCGCGCAGCGCCTCGGCCGACGGCCACGGCGATATCAAGGGCTACCTCGACCAGCGCCTGCCCGGCATCCTGGGGATGCGGAACAACCTGGTGTTCGCCGACGTCGGCTGGTACGGCCTCGACATGGGCAGCCGGCCCGACCGCCTCGAGTACGTGTGCGGCAAGTGCCTCGGCGCCGACGGCTCGATCTCCGTCCAGGCCAACCGCCGCATCCTCGACAACCATCCCCACGCCCGCGAGATCATCGAGATGGTCGGCCGCTACGAGCGCTGCCGCCTCGCCGGCTTCTTCCCCGAATCCGTCAAGGCCAGGCTCCGAGAGAAGGGCAAGGAGTTCAGGCTTTTCCCCGACGGCAAGGGCGGCTGGAAGCTCTTCCGAGCCGTCTACGAGCCCGAGCGCACCGTCATCCGCCTCGATGGCGGGCAGAACGCCTGGACGGTGCAGAACGACCTCGGCCACCCCTGCCAGCTCGCCGTCGAGATCACTCGCGCGGCGCCCAGCGCAAAGGCACCGCCCGGCCTGAAGCGCATGCCCGAGTTGACCGGGCTCGCGCTGACCGTCAACGGCACGCGGATCGGCCTGCCCGGCAAGGTGGGTCCCCGCGAGTCGCTCTCCACCGACGGCCTCGGCACGTGCACCGTGTGGCCGGGCGGCATGGCGCCGGGGCGGAAGCTCGCCGCCCCGCAGACCGCCTGCCGCCTCAAGCCCGGCCCCAACGAGCTGACCCTCTCTTGCGACGTGGCCGCGGGGCACTACCCCGACGTGAACATCCGCCTCATACGTCTCTGGCCCCTGGAGGAGTGACCGAACCGATGGCCAAGCGCCCCAACATCCTGCTCTTCTGTGCCGACCAGCTTCGCGCCGACGCGCTCGGGTGCTACGGCAACGAGGTGTGCCAGACGCCGCACCTGGACGCCCTGGCCGCCTCGGGCGTCGTCTTCGAGAATGCGATGACGCCCAACCCCATCTGCGTGCCCGCACGCGCCAGCATCACGACGGGCCACTACTCCCACCGCGCGACGGGCACGAAGAACAACGGCGGACTCATCCGCGGCGACCAGCCCCGCCTCGCCGCACACTTCGCCGACTGCGGCTACGAGACCTACGCCTGCGGCAAGCTCCACTACGTGCCCTACGCCCCGCCCGACCAGCCCCGCGTCCTTCACGGCTTCCAGCACTGCGACCTGACCGAGAGCGGCCGCCTCGTCCGACAGCACGACCCGAACTACGAGATGCGCGGCCTCGAGGACTACATCGACTATCTCGCCGACGCCGGCTACGAGGGCTACAGCCGCGCCCACGGCTCGGGGAACAACGACGTCCGCCCCTGCCCCTCCCCCTTGCCGCCGGAGCACCACGTGGACCACTGGGTCGCCGACCGCGCGATCGAACGGCTCAATGAGCATCTCGAACGCCACGCCCAGCACGAGAAACCCTTCCTCATCTGGTGCAGCTTCCCCAAGCCCCACTCGCCCTACGACCCGCCCTACGACTACGTGGCCCGCTACGACGTGCGCGACATCCCGCCGCCCGCCGGCGACGAGTCCATGCTCGCCGACCGCAACCCCTACATGGCCCGCATCCGCATCACCCACGCCCACGACAGCCTCAGCCCCGCGGCCCGCCGCGTCATCAAGATGTACTACTACGCCCTTATCACCCACCAGGACGCCCAGGTCGGCCGCGTGATGCGGGCCCTCCGCGAATCGGGCGAGGCCGACGACACGATCGTCGTCTACATGGCCGACCACGGCGACCTCATGGGCGACTTCGGCACCTACTTCAAGTGCACCTTCCTCGAGGGCTCGGTCCGCGTGCCCATCCTCTTCGCAGGCGCCGGCGTGCCCGGCGCCCAACGGCGTCGCCAGCTCGTCGGGCTCCAGGACATCCTGCCGACCGTCGCCGCGATGACCGACTGCCCGCTCGGCCAGCAGGTCCACGGCCTCGACGTCTCGGCCGCACTGGCCGACGGCGATGCCCCCGTGCGCGACGCCTTCTACAGCCAGTGCATCGACGCGCCGCGCCAGTCGGCGATGGTGTGCGACGGCCGCTGGAAGTACTGCTGGGCGCAGGAGGGCCCGACCGAGGAGCTCTACGACCTGGCCGAGGACCCCCAGGAGCTGACCAACCTCGCCAGCGGCCCCGACGGCGCGGCCCTCGTCCGCCCCTGGCGCGAGCGGCTCATCGCCGAGGCCCGCAAGGTCGGCGACACGGCCGTCCTCGACGGCGACGCGCTCGCCACGGCTCCGCTCGACCGCGCGGCCATCGCGAAGCTGCCCGTCGGCGGCATGGGCTGGCGCTGGTTCTGAGGAAGAACACGCCCCTCCAAGAACTTCTGCGATTGGCAACGGCATTCGCGGATGCCGTTGCCCAGTGTGGAAGCCTTTGGGAGGAGGGGGTGTGGGGGAGGAACACCTACTCCAGAAAGGGTGCCTCCGCCACATCTCGGGCCCGCGTCAGCAGCCGTACATGCTGCCGGTCATGCGGCGGCCGCCGTCGAGGAAGAGGACCTGGCCCGTGACGAAGCTGGCCTGGAGCAGGTAGAGGACGGCATCGACGACGCCCTCGGCGGAGCCGACGCGCTGGAGCGGGTTGGTGTGGGCGAGGCGGTCGAAGGAGTCGGGGGGCTTGCCGGCGGGCGGGAGCGCGAGGCCGGGGGCGACGGCGTTGACGCGCACGGCGGGCGCGAGCTCCACGGCCATCATCCGCGTGAGGGTGAAGAGCATGCGCTTGCTCAGGTGGTAGGCCGCGTGCTCGGCGTCGCAGTCCACCATCCGCGCGTCCAGGAAGTTGACGATCGCGCCCTCGCGGCCCTGCGCGGCCAGGGCTCGGGCGAGCACGAGCGGCGCCATGGCGTTGACCTGCACGTTGCGCGACAGCTCCTCGACGGAGAAGGAGGCGAGCCGGCTCGGCGGGTAGATGGAGGCGCAGTTGACGAGGACACCGACGGGGCCGGCGGCCTCGACGGCTCGGGGGAAGAGGCCCTCGGCCGCGGCGGGGTCGCTGAGATCGGCCTGGAGTGTCCAGGCCTCGACGCCCGTGCGGCGGATGGCCTGGGCGGTCTCGTGGGCCTCCGCCTCCGAGCGGCCGTAGTGGATGACGACGCGGACCCCCCGCTCGGCGAGAGCGAGGGCGACGGCGCGGCCGATGCGCTTGCCGGCACCCGTCACCAGCGCGGCCCGACCCGCGAGCTCGAAGCGGTGCCCTGCCATCGCCCGCGGCCCTCCGCTCGCCTCAGCGCACCTGGAAGCTCTGCATGATCTGGCCAAACACCCCCTGCCACTGCTGGGCCTGGGCCTGCTGGCAGGTCATCATCAGGACCAACTGGTTGCGCTGGCTGAGGACGAAGACGTAGTCGGCGAGCAGGGTCGCCCCCTGGGGCTGCCCCGTCGCGCGGACGTGGACGGCCTGCTGACCCGAGACCTGGGTGTTCTGCTGGCCGACGATCTTCCAGTTGGGCACGCCCTGCTGGAAGCCCTGGCACATCTGCTGGACGAACTGCTGGAGGGTCTGCGCCTGCCTCGGCGAGGCCATGCACATGAGGCTGGCGCCGCCCGTGGGGTCCATGGCCGCGATGCCCTGCCCCTGCTGCTGGACCTTCCAGTTGTTGGGCACGGCGAGGGCGAAGACGCCGTTGGGGCCCGCGACGACGCGCATGTTGGCGGGCACGGGGGTCGGCGCGGGGCCTGGGCCGGGGCCTGGCCCTGGGCCGGGGCCTGGCCCTGGTCCGGGGCCAGGCGCGGGGCCGGGCCCGGGCGCGGGGGTGGGCGCGGGCCCTGGGGCGGGCGCAGGCCCTGGTCGTGGGCCGGGTGCAGGCGGCGTGCGGTGGACGACGGTGCGTCCGCCAGCCACGCGGATGCCCCAGTCGGTGAGGGCGCTGGGCGGGAGGTCGGGCAGCTCGGGGGTCGGCACGCCCTGGGCGCGGAGCTTCTGGACGTCCACGAGGTAGAAGAGGCCCTTCTGGATGGCCTCGTTGAGCTCCTTCTGGCCGATCTGGCAGGCCTTCGAGAAGGGGATCGCGTTGCCCTTGCCGTCGCCGCTGCAACAGGTGACCTCGACGGCCTGGATGCCGCCGCTGGGGAGCTTGATGGCGGGGAAGCAGTGGCCGGGGATCATGACGAGGCAGGGGTCGAGCCCGCCGGCCTGGCAGGCGCTGGCGTAGAGGATGGCGAGGTCGATGCACGTGCCGGCGCGGTTGCGCAGCACGTCGCGGCCGAACTTCACGTGCTGCCGCACCCCCTTCTTCCACAACCCCGGCGGCGAGTGGTAGCGGATGCCGTTCGAGCACATGAGCTTGTAGACGGCCATCATGAACTTCGCGGCGTTCTCGACGCTGGTCGATGCGGCCGCCCCGCCCGAGACGTCCGCCGCCATGCCCGCGAAGCGCTGCATGATCGGGTCGGTGTGCGAGACGAAGGTCGCGCCGATGAGCGGCGAGTAGTCGAACATCTCGAACCACTTGGTGCACTCGTCGGCCGGCAGGCTCGACCACATCACCTGGTTGAGGCCCAGGACCGTCAGCCGCCGCGCGTCGCTCTCCTCGACCACCCGGCCGCCCGGCCCCGTGTACCGCCACTCGACCTCGAGGCTCGCGGGCGTGCCGCTCTTGAGAGCGCTGATCTTGTGGAAGAGGATGGGGTAGAAGGCCTCGACGACCGTCTGGGTCGGGTAGACGGTGCCGCTCTTCTTCCAGGCGCTCCAGCTCGAGTACTCGGGGATGCGGAAGCGGACCCGCAGGTCCGTGAGCGTCGCCGTGCCGGTGTTGCGGAGGATGAAGCGCGCGACCCAGAGCTTGGTGAACTTGGGGTTGCCGTAGATCTTGTAGAGGCAGCTCATGAGCTCGGGCCGCACGTCGATCACCGGCTCGGTGTCCACCGTGCCGTCGGTGCGGCTGGGCGGCGGCGGCATCTTCCAGAAGAGCCCGCCGCGGCGCGCGTCGAAGCGGAAGTCGCTGGAGCCGCTTGGGAACTCGATCCGCGAGGTGCCGACGATGAGCACGCCGGTGTCGAGCTGGTTGACGGCCAGGAGGGTGATGGCAGCGGGATCGGTGTCCACGACCTCGAACTTGTCGGGATCGAGGTAGGGGACGAACCACTCCCGGCCGCGGTTCTTCGTCTCGCCCTGGGTGACCGCGTCCACCGTGATCGCGTGGTCGCCGTCGTTGTAGACGACCTTGGGGTTGACCAGCTCGGTCGCCTCGCCGGCCATGCCCAGCTCGCGCAGGAGCAGCTTCGTGTTCGAGATCTGCTCCCGCAGCATCGTGTACATCTGGGTCGAGAAGGTCAGCTCGTTGTGGATCTCGGCGTCGCCATTCGGCCGGATCTTGACGTGCTGCTTGAAGCGGATCTTGGGCGTCTCGGTCATCTGCGCCGCGGCGCCCGCGGCCACACACAACACCACGCCCAGCACCGCGCTCCGCGCCCTTGCCTTCCCCATGACTAGCTCCCTTCGCCTGATCGGCCCCGTGCAGGATCCCGCCTCTGCACCCTCCCTCAACCGTCGCCAAGAGTGTAGCGGCTGGCGGGTAGCGGCGCAAGCGCTTTCCCGCGAACCTCACAGCCCCATGGCAAGGGCCCGCCGACCCATGGCCGGCGAGCCCTCGCGGACGCCTCGCTCGCACCGCGGATCACGCCAGGCTGAAGGGCAGCTCGGGGCTCCACGCACCGGTCGCGCTGTCGGCGGTGAAGACCTGGAAGCCGAGGTAGTTGCCCAGCGCCTCCCACAGGACGTTGCCGACGTGGGCGCGGTTCATGGCCACGTGGTGGGGGAAGTGGCGCAGCAGGACGTTCTTGTAGAAGCGCTGGAACCCGGGCAGCCGCACCCAGCCGTAGGCCCCGAACGTGGTGGCCTCGTTGGGCTCGACGACGCCCTGGATGAGCGCCGCCTTGAGCTGCCCGCCGTTGTCCACCGTGCTGCGGCACAGGGTCACCGGGCCGTCCTGCATGACGAACTCGACGACGCCCATGGCATTCTCGCGGCCCACCGTGCTCGCGATGATCTCGTGGCAGGCCATCCTCGGCGGGGTCTTGGCCCAGCTATGGGGGAACACCCCGCAGTGCCAGCAGTTGACCAGCTCGGGGTCCTCGTTGTGCAGGTTGTTCCAGTCGGCGAGGCAGCTCGGGCCGCCCGAGGCGAGCATCAGCGCGTGCATGGACAGGGTGCCCATGATGTCGGCCTCGCAGGCGCACGGGATGCCGCGGTCGCCGAGGCGCCCCATGGTGCAGCACGAGCAGATGCCCAGGTTCTCCTGGAGGCTGGTCCAGCACTGGATGGCGAGGCCGTCGAGCTTCGCTTCCTTGATGAACTCCTTGAGAACGACCTCGAGCTTGGCGATCTTCTCGAGCGCGTCGGGCCCGACGGCCGAGGCATCGATGGTCTTCTGGAGCTCGGTGATGACTCGCCGGACCGCGGCGTCGGCCTTCATCCGCTGGACCTGGCCGATGACCTCGGAGAGATCGAGGGTGACGGCCGTGGGGCCGAGCTGCTGGAGGGCCTTCTCGCTGTAGCGGCAGGTCCAGAAGTCGTTGGGGCGTGCGCCCACCTGCCCGTAGCGGGCCTTGCGGATGCCGTTGACGACGCGGCAGACCGCGATGAAGCGCTCGACCGTGCCGGCGAAGCCGGGCTCGGTCGGGAAGCAGATCGGCACCTCGGGCACCGAGTAGGGCAGGCCGAGCTGCCGCAGCGCCTCGCCGATGCTCAGCAGCCCGCAGAAGCTGTCGCGACGCTCCGTCGTCGGGGTGAGCACCTCCTCCTCCTGGCAGCCGACGATCAGGATCGGCACCCGCAGCCCGCTCTCCTTGATCGTCATCGCCACGCTCTGCTCGTCACCGAAGTTCACCGCCGACACCACAATGCCGTCCACGCCCTTCTCGCGGAACATCCGGCCGACCTTCACCGCGTCATCCAGGCTCGCCACGCAGCCGACGTTCGTGTCCTTCCCCGACGGCACCACCACCGTCGCGCCGGCGCCGCGGAGCACCACGAGGGTCTCCTTCCGCATCTTCGCCGCCAGCCTGTCGGAGAAAAAGCCACGGTTCGCCGCGATGAGCCCGAGTCTCGGCTTCGGCAACTTGACCATGGCGCAAGCCCTCCTGGCTAGAGGTCGAGATCGGTCCCTGCTCGTATCCTATAGCAGACGCGCTCGCCCGGCGCAAGCAATTCCCCGGCAGGACGCCGAGGACGAGGATGAAAAGACCCCAACATCCGGGGTCCGACTCGGGGCGAGACTGCCGCTTGACCCGCGCCCTGCCGCACTGCTATACTCAGCGGGCTCGGCGACGGAGGCGAGCGAGGAAGCGTCCGCGCGTGAAGATTGCGATCGTACATCCAACCCTCGCGGTCAAGGGCGGGGCGCAGAATGTCGTCGTGTGGCTCGCCTGGGGCCTGCGCCAGCGGGGCCACCAGGTCGCCGTCTTCACGACCGCCTGCGACCCGACCCTGTGGCCCGCTCGCTACACCGACGGCCTCGACGTGACCGTGCTGGGCGAGCCGCTGCGGCTGCTCAACTCGAACTGGTTGCGCCTGCACCACTACGCCAGGGCCCTGCGCAGGCGGCTCCCGGGCTTCGACCTCGTCAACTGCCACAACCCGCCCGCCCAGCTCTGGGCCGCGCGCGCCCGACGCCACGCCGCCCGATTCCCCACGCTCGTGTGGTACTGCGAGGAGCCCAACCGGAAGGTCCACTGGCAGAAGACGAACCGCCACCTGGTCGCCCACGCCGCCGCCCAGCCCGACGGCCCCTACAACGCACACCTGCGCGCCGAGGTCGAGCGCGACCGCTTCAACGCCACACGCAGCCCCCACCGACGCCGCAAGCGCGCCCGCGACGTCGCCTGGGACCGCGCCGCCGCCGAGGCCGTGGACCGCGCGCTCGTCAACAGCCGCTTCTCACGCGAGAGCTTCCAGCAGGTCTTCGGCCGCGACGCGACCGTCTGCCACCTCGGCGTGCCGACCGACCGCCCGCCGCCCCAGGTCGCCCGCGAGGACTACGTCGCCGTCGTCTCGCCGCTCACCCCCAAGAAGAACGTGCACAACGTGGTCGAGGCGATGGACGTCCTGGCCAGCCGCTGGGGCCGGTCCGACGTGCGCCTGCGCATCGTCGGCGACGGCCCCGCCCGCGGCGCGCTCGAGGCCCTCGCCGCCGAGCGCGGGCTCGCCGGCCGGGTCGAGTTCCTCGGCTACCTGCCCGACGGCGCGCTGCCCGACTTCTACGCCCGCGCGCGCCTGTCCGTCTACGTGCCCATCGACGAGCCCTTCGGCCTCGTGCCCGTCGAGTCGATGCGATGCGGCACCCCGCCCGTCGTCTCCAACCACGGCGGGCCCCTCGACAGCGTCGTCCACGGCGAGACCGGCCTCCACGTCGACCCCTTCGACCCCGAGGCCATCGCCGCCGCCGTGCGCGACCTCTACGACGACGACGCCCGCATCGCCGCCATGGGCGAGGCCGGCGCCCGGCGCGTCCGCGACACCTTCTCCCTCGACCGCTTCCTCGACCGCTTCGAGCGCCTCGCGCTCGGCATCGGCCCCGAGCCGCCCTCCCCCGCTACCGACGGACCCGCCGCACCGCCACGTCGCTGAGGTCCACCGCCGCACCCGGCGCGACCACCAGCACGAACCGGAACGCCGGCCGCCGCTCCGACCCCTCCAGCGGGAAGCGCAGCACGAACTCCTCGTAGCCCCCGCCGCCCGATGGCGTCAGCGGCACCCTGGCCAGCACCGCCCCGTCCGCCGACTCGCCGCGAAGCTCCCCCGCCGGCCCCGCGCCGCGCACCCGCGCGCGCAGCCGCGCCACGCAGTCCTTGCCCGTCTTCAGGCGCCGCTCGAAGGTCAGGACGGCCCGCGACCCCGTCGGCCCGATGCGCGTGCACCAGCCGAAGGGCGCCGCCGGGTCCCGCGCCCGCGCGCCCGCGGCCGGCGACAGCGCGTCGGGCATGACGTAGTCGGGGCGCGAGCGGAACGCCGCGGCGAGCTGGCTGTCCCGCCACTGCCACAGACGCGCGGGATAGGCATCGACGCTCGGATTGACGTTCCACAGGTGCGGCTCGAAGCTGTAGACCCCGCAGGCGTGCGCGGCGATGGACAGCGCGGTCAGCGCCGCCAAGGCCGCCGTGGCGAGCGCCCGGCGCCGCTCCAGCGCCAGCCGACCGGCGGGGATCAGGAACAGCACCGCGAACGGCAGCAGGTCGGAGCAGTAGCGCGGCCCGAAGGAGTAGCCGCCCCACCACTTCGTGTGCTTGGCCACGATGGCGAGCTGGAGCGCGCAGGACGCCGCCATCGCCGCGAAGAGCCCGTCGCGCTCCACCGCGACCTTCCGCCACAGCCCGTAGGCGGCGAGCACCAGCACGGGCGAGTAGACGAGCAGCCCACGGCTCGGGCTGACGAGCAGACCCACCAGGTTCGGCAGCACGCTGCCCGCCCACCAGCCGGTGCCCGCGGGCAGCCCGCCCGGCGTGCGGAGCGACGCGTCGGCGCCCTGGTAGACGCGGTAGTAGGCGCCCAGCACGTGGCCGTAGACGGCGGCGTTGTGCCACGCCATGAGCGCCGCGAAGGGCACCGCGGCCAGCACGTAGGCGGGGAACTGGCGCCAGCGGCTCGCCAGCACGTAGACGCCGACCGCGACCGCCGCGGCCGCGGCCGTGGGCCGGCAAAGCGTCGCCACGGCCAGCGCCGCGCCGGCCGGCCACAGCCGCCCCGTCCGCCGGCCACGCAGCAGCGCCAGCGCCGCCGCTGCCAGGAACAACTGCACCGGGCCGTGCTGCCACAGCGCCTGGCTGCTCACGCTGAACGTCGAGGTCCCCAGCCCGTAGACCGCCGCCACCCACAGCGCCACCGGCCCCCCGCCCGCCGCGCGGGCGGCGAGGAACACGACCGCGACCGAGAGCGCGGCGATGAGGGCCGCCGCCACCGTCTCCTGCGCCGCCAGCGACCGCGGGCCGTCGGGGCTCGGCAGCAGGTGCGCCGCCGCGTGCACCGGCACCGCCAGGAAGCCGGCCATCGGCGGGAAGACCGAGTAGTACGAGCCCTCCCACCGCAGGAAGCAACGCGGCTGCCCGTCCGCGAACAGGTGGGTGAACTCGTCGAAGTCCGCGTCGCCCTCGTGGAGGAGCGTGTGGGGCAGGTAGCGGGCTGGCAGCGTGTCCCCCACGCCGGGCAGGCGACCGTTGGAGAGGTAGAGCGCGAACGCAGCCACACCGATGCCGGCAGCCCACGCCATCCGGTGCGCGTCGCCCCGGAGCGAGCTGCCCAGCCATCGCCACAGTCGGGTCATCATCGCCGCCTCGCTCGCGGCCGCAGCGGGCCACGCGGCAGGAGTATAGGCTGCGGCGAGCGCACCGTCAAGGGCGCGAGCGGGCGGCCGCGCGCGCCGATTGCGCCGGGCCGCGCCGGGCGCTATACTCCGCTCGGTCCCCTGCCGGCGGCCCGCGTTGTGGACGGTGAGCGATGGACGTGGCGTCCCAGGTCGAGCGTCTGCCCGAGGTCTACCAGCGGGTCTACGGCCACCCGGAGCTCGACCACCTCGCCTCCAGAACCTGCGACGACCGGCTCGCGCTGATCCGCACAGTCCTCGCGTCCTGCCCCGAGCCGCCGGAGCGGACGCGCATCCTCGAGGTCGGCTGCGGCCAGGGCTACTTCTGCCTGAAGCTCGACGAGGCCGGCTACACGGCCGCCGGCATCGACGCCCTCCCCGAGAACATCGCCCTCTGCCAGGCACTCAACGACGAGCACGGACGCGGCGTGGACTTCGCCTGCCAGGCCCTCACCCTCGACTCCGCGCGAGCCATTCCCGACGGGCGCTACCAGGTCGTCCTGCTGTTCAGCGTCCTCCACCACATCTGCCACGGCCGCTCGCTCGCGGAGGCCCGCGAGATCGTCCGCATCCTGGCCGGCAAGGCCGACTGCCTGCTCGCCGAGCTCGCCGTCGCCGACGAGCCGGTCTACTGGGCCGACAGCCTGCCGCCCGACCCCCGGGACATCCTGGCGCCCTTCGCCTTCGTCACGCGGGTCGGCGAGACGGCCACCCACCTGTCCGAGGTCGCGCGCCCCGTCTTCTTCGCCAGCAACCGCTACGCGCTCGTCGGCGACGCCTGGTACCCCTTCACGGCCTGGAGGGACAGCCCGCACGAGCTCGAGCGGGGCTCCCACCTCGGCTCGCGACGCTACTTCTTCTCCGACGACTGCGTCATCAAGCAGTACCGCATGGCGCCCGAGGAGCGCGCGGCCATCAACCGCCGCGAGATGCAGGCCGAGGCCGACCTGCTCGCCAAGCTCGCCGATCGCATCGCCTTCCTCCCCAAGCTCAGGGCTTTCGAGAAAGGCGACGACTGGCTCCTCGTGCAGGACAGGAAGCCGGGCGAGCGGCTCTCCGCCTGCATCGCCGCAGGGACGAGCTACGACCCGCGCCGCGTGGCCACCGACATTGTCGACGAGCTCGCCGAGCTCGAGCGCCACGGCCTCTACCACCACGACCTCGCGACCTGGAACGTCCTGCTCGGCCCCGAGGGCCGCGCCAGCCTCATCGACTTCGGGGCCGTCGCGGCGGAGAGGGCCGACGCCGTCTTCGACGCCTTCCTCACCCTGCTCTACGACGTCGTGCACCGCGCCCTGCAGGCCTTCGCCCCCTTCCGCAGGAGCCGGCGCAGCGCCGAGATCTATCCCCCGCCCTTCCGCAGCCTCGTCCTCGGCATCACGGCCGCCCCCGCGGGCGAGCTGACCTTCGCAGGAATCCGCGCCATGCTCAGCCAGGAGCCGACCGAGCCCGCCGAGCCCGACCGCCGCCTCGACGCACTCGCCCGCAACTACGCACGACTCGAACAGGCCTTCAACGACCGCGCCGAGGAGCTCCTCGAGGCCAAGGCCGTCCTCGCCCGCAAGGTCGCGCGGCTCGAGCAGGTCGCCGACGCGCTGGTCCGGGAGAACGCGCGCCTGCGCCGGAGCCTGCGGCTCCTGCGGGCCAAGAGCCGCTTCCTGCGCCGACTCCGGCGCCTCTTCGGCAAGCGCTGAGCCGCCGCGCCGCACAGACTGTCAGGGAGACCGTCGCGATGGACCGCGAGGAGACCCTCGCCCGCATCGAGGCCGTGAAGTTCTGGTGGCACCACATCGACCTCGGGCACGGCATCGTGACGCCCGGGGCACCAGGGGGGCCACATCGACGGCACGCGGGACACCCTCGAGCGCATCGGCCTGCCCGCCGACCTGAGCGGCAAGACGGTGCTCGACGTGGGCGCCTGGGACGGCTTCTTCAGCTTCGAGGCCGAGCGCCGCGGCGCCGAGCGCGTCCTGGCCACCGACAGGCATGTCTGGGAGGACCCGCGGTTCGGGATGGACGGCTTCCTGACGGCTCGCGAGATCCTCGGCTCGAAGGTCGAGCACCAGGTGATCGACGTCTTCGACACCTCCCCTGAGACCGTCGGCACCTTCGACGTGGTGCTCTTCCTCGGCGTCTTCTACCACCTGCGGAACCCGCTGCTCGCGCTCGAGCGCCTCGCGGCCGTGACCCGCGAGCGCATCATCGTCGAGTCCCACGTCGAGCCGCTCTACGCCGCGGACGTCCCGCTCATGCGCTTCTACGAGGGAGCCGAGCTCAACGACGACGCAACGAACTGGTGGGCACCCAACCCTCTATGCCTCCAGCAGACGGTCCGCACCGCGGGGTTCCCACGCGCCGAGCTTGTCCACTGCACCCTCGACAAGCACCTGGCGCGCGAGCGCCGCCTCCGCCGCCGCCTCAACCCCTTCCGCCGGCCCCGGCCCCACCGCGCCGGCCGCGCCGTCGTCCACGGATACAGGGAGCCTTGATCTCACCGCCGCTTCGAGACGAGATCGGCGATGAGCGCGAGCGCGAAGACCTGGACCCCAGCGACCAGCAGCAGCAGGTCCGACGTCTTGAGGTTATGCTCCAGGAGGATGTCCACCGCGCCCTTGAGCGCGCCCGTCAGGAACAGCGCGGCCGCCAGCGGCACCAGCACCTTCAGCGGACGGAAGTAGGTGACCGTCGTGGCGATGAGCAGCAGGAAGCTCAGGGTATCGCGGACAGGGCGGATCTTCGACCTCCCGGCCCGGCGCCGCAGCTCGATGGGCACGGTGCGCACGGGCAGATCGTCGCACAGCACGGCCAGCGTCAGGGTGGTGGTGAACGAGAAGCGCGACGGCAGCAGGTGCAGGTAGCTCTCGACCACGTCGCGGCGGAACAGGCGCATCCCGGAGTTCAGGTCCGGGATATCCTCCTCGGCGAGGTAGCTGGCGAGGCGGGTGAGGAACCACTTGGCCACGCGGCGGTTGAGCGGCTGGCCGATCTTCGGGTCCCGCGCGGCGACGACCATGGCCGCGTCGTCGCTCACGCGGACCAGCTCGGGCAGCTTCTCGACGGGGTAGGTGCCGTCGCCGTCCACGATCGCCAGCAGGTCGTGCGCCGCGTGGCGGATGCCGTGCTTGATCGCCGCGCCGTAGCCGCGGTTCCGCTCGCGCGCCAGCAGGCGGATGGCGTCCCGCTCCTCGGCCACGCGCCGCACGGCCTCGGCCGTCGCGTCCGTCGAGCCGTCGTCCACCAGCAGGATCTCGTAGGCCCCCACCTCCGGCGCGCTCGAAAGCACCGTATCGAGCTCGTCGAGCACCTCGCCGACGGCCAGCTCCTCGTTGTAGACCGGCACAATCACCGTCACGTCCGCCATGGCCGCTCCACCACCAGCTCATCCCACAGGCACCGCCACCGCCCGCCCATCCTACCGTGCCGCGCACCCGTGTCAAGTCGCCGCGGGCACCTCGGCATCTCACAGTCGCTTAAGTGCGAGATTCTGCCCCCTCCCCGCGCACGCAGGCATTCGCTCAATCCCGTAGTCGTTCGAGTGTGAGATCGCGCTTCCTCCCCGCGCACACGGGCGGCGCGCCGATCTCAGAGTCGTTTACGTGTGAGATGCCCGAGGCGGGGCTCCCTGGCAT
The DNA here is from genome assembly GCA_965603035.1 of uncultured bacterium. Taxonomy (GTDB): domain Bacteria; phylum Planctomycetota; class PUPC01; order DSUN01; family DSUN01; genus CAZDNN01. The sequence goes on along the minus strand of CBFDBL010000018.1, from coordinate 177 downwards.
CTCACCGTCGCGTAGGTGTGAGGTACCCGTGGCTTGCGGCCAGGCCGCCGTGCGCCTTCCGGCCCCCAGTCCGGTTGACAACGGCGCGGTGATGCGATAGACTTCGTGCCGTCGGAGCGAGGGCTCTCTATCCCAGTGCGAGGGGCAGACGATGAGTCCCGGACTCACCTCTCGCGA
>CBFDBL010000017.1:0-26105 GCA_965603035.1 uncultured bacterium | reverse complement strand
TGATGGTCCGAATGCCGTCCATGCGTGCTTCCTCCGAGACTCAGAGAGCGGAATGCCGCCTCTGCAAGGGGTCCCAGCCCGGAACTTGGCCGAAGGGCCACGAGAGACTGTGCAGCGGAAGCCGCCGCAGCGGCCGAAGTGTGTCCTCCTGAAGGCCCGTCCCCGCGGGTCGACGCTCTCCCGGCTGCGACGCGGCACTCCGCGGTCGGACGTGCCGCGTGGGAGGGCTGAGGGTGCTGCTACTTCGCCGAGGCGGCCTGGGGGTGGCGGGTGCGCTGCTTGTGGCAGACGCACCATCGGCCGGGCCAGGCCTTCTCGTCGTCGCTGAGATGCTCGTGCGGCGAGCCGTCGCCCGCGGCCAGCGCGTGGGCCGGGTACTTGCGACCGCCGCAGTGCAGGCAGAACTCGACCTTCGTCCGCGGCTCTGCGCGCGTCGGCGCGGGCCGGGGAGGCGGCTCGGGCTTGGCCTCGGGCACGGGCTTCGCCTTCGCCGGGGGCTCGGGCCGCGGCGCGGGCGCGGGTGCCTGCTCGGGCTCCGGCTCGTGCTCGGCTCGCCTGGCTGCGTAGGCGTCGCGCGGGAGGCTGGCCTCGCCGAAGAGGCTGCGGCGCAGCGCCACCGCCGCCTTCGAGGGCGTGCGGTCGTCGCTCTCCCAGGGCCAGAGGCCCAGGTGCCGGCCGTCGTCGCGCGCGATGTCGATGCCTGCGAAGCCAAGAAAGAAGTCCGCCACCTGCGTGTAGTTCAGATTGCCCGCGGCGCCCACGTAGCCTACGTGGAGGTAGTGAGTTCACGAGGGTGCCGATGCGGGTCGGCCGTAGGGCGGGGCGAGCAGGCCGAGGGCGCCCACGCCCTGATAGTTGAGCGTCGTGGGGTCCTCCTTGTCGAAGTCGCCCCAGCCCACTTCCTCGTAGCCCCAGGCCAGCAGGCCCAGGCTGGCCTGGTGGTGGCGCATCGGCCCGACGCGGCCGCCCGCCACCCCCACGAAGTAGCCGTCCACGTGCCCGTAGCCGCCGGGCGCGACCGACGCGAAGTCGGCGTAGAGCGCGAGCCCGGGCTTCGCCGAGAAGGTGAGCCCGAGGTCCACCATCTCGGCCGCGTCCTCCAAGCGGTGCCTCGCATAGGCGAGGCCCGCGCCCAGCGCGCCGCCGGCACCCCGGCCGGCGAGCCGGGTCGGCCCGCAGCCCTGCGCGCACGCCGCCGCGAGCCCGAGGGCCAGCAGGGGTAGAGTGCAATCCCGTCGCACCGTGTGCTCCTTGGCGAACAGGCGGGGCGCAGACACCCGCTCCGTAGCGGCTCTGCCGTCCCGACCTGCGCTCGATTGTGACGGGGAACTGGGTCTCGCTTCACTCCGCCCCGGGCACGGCCCTGCGCGGGGATGACAGCGCCGGGCCGCGGCCGACGACCACGTGTCCACCCCGATTGTAACGGCCCGTCGGCTCGGGGTCAACAGAAAACTGCGCGCCGATGCCCCAGAGCATAGGGCGCGGACGTGAGCGCCGCGTGAGGCGGAGATGACAAGACTGTTAGCAGGGTCGGCCTCAGTAGGGCAGCTTCGGCTGCCAGACGGGCTTCTTGCGCGGGCGGCCCTTCCGCCAGGGCCAGTCGGCCTCGCCGGGCTTCTTGCCGTCGTCGCCGCAGAGGTCGAAGGTGGTCCAGCCGAGGAGGAAGTCGGCCATCTCGCCCCAGCGCACGTTGAAGGCGAGGCCGGCGTAGCCGAGGTGGAGGTAGTGGAGGCAGGCGAAGGCATAGGGCGGCTTGCGCTCGGGGTAGTTGAGGTAGCCGACGGGGCCGATGTGGAAGCGCTCGAGGGTCTCGGGCTTCTCGGGGTCCACGGCGTCGCCCCAGCCGATCTCGTCGTAGCTCCACGCGATGAGCCCGATGTCGCGGTGGAAGTGCCGGGTCTTGCCGAAGCGGTCGCCGCCGAGGCCGTAGAAGTCGCCGTCGCAGCGCCCGACCCCGGCCGACACGATGCCCATCCCGCAGGCGTGGAACGAGAAGTACGGCTTCGGGGTCACCGTCGCGCCCAGGTCGATCATCTGGCGCGCGTCGGCCCCGCGGTGCCGCATGTAGGTGCAGCCCTCGAGCCCTGCCAGCACGACCATCCCCAGCCCGAGCCACGTCAGCCGACGCAACCAGCCCTGTGCCACTGCTCGCTCCTCCGATCGCAGGTGGATGTGCACGCCCTGGGGCGGGAGGCCCTCTCGCGGCACGGAACCCCGCCAAGCGCGCCCCGCGCTCCGCTTGCCGAGGGGGCATATGCTAGCAGCGCGAGCCGCGGCGGTCAAGCCCGCCGAGGCCCGCGCGGGGCCCGCGCCCCGTCAGTAGGTCGGCTGGCCCATCTTGGCGATGAACTGGTCGTGCATCGACTGCGCGGCGGGGTCGATGTGCCCCTCGACCTGGCCCGGCCACAGGCCCCTGACGCGGTCGTCGTCGCCCCCGAGATCGATGCCGACGAAGCCGGCCATGAAGTCCGCCATCTGCGTGTAGTTCGCGTTGCCGAGTATGCCCACGTGACCCACGTGGAGATAGTGCTTTCACGAGGGGGCCGACGCGGGGCTGCCGTAGGGCGGCGCCAGCAGGCCCACGGGGCCGACCCCCAGCGCCTGCACCGTCCCGAGGTCGTCGCGGTCGTAGTCCTGCCAGCCGACCTCCTCGTAGCCGAAGACCAGCGCGCCCACCCCCGCCAGGTAGTGGCGCGTCACGCCGAGCTGGCCGCCGCCCATGCCGATGAACTGACCGTCCATGTGGTACGCGCCGAACGGCGTGAGCGACGCGAAGTGGCCGTAGAGCCCGCCGCCCGACTCCTTGCTCACCGTGATGCCGATGTCCACGCACTCGAAGAGGTCCTCGGCACGCCACCTCAAGTACGACACCACGACGTCGCCCGCGCCGCCGCGCTCGGACGCGGCGTGGAACGGCGAGCAGCCCTGCGCGCCCCACAAAGCGGCCGCCACCCCCAGCACCACAACTCCGCGCCCCGCGACCGACAGCTTCCTCATCCTTCCTCCTCTCTGGATAGACAATGAGCCAGCGCGCGCCGCCCGACACGCTCCGGCCCACTGCCTCTTGTACATGGGCGCCAGAACCGTGTCAAGTGCCCTTCTCGCGGCGGAACGGAACCCTGACGCAAAGAGAGAGGGTGGGCCGCCGCGCCGCCGGCCCGCGCGGGGGGTCACTGCCGCAGGTGTGCCCGCGCGCGCGTGAGGTTCGCCCGCGCGCGCTGCTCGTAGCGTGCGCGGAAGAAGGCGGTGGCGTAGATGTGTGGACGGCTCAGCAGGCGCTCGAAGAGCGCCGCGCGGGTGGCGCGGAACTCGGCCTCGGGCACGAAGGCGTACTCCTCGCGGACCCGCTGCCCCACCTCGTCGAACTCGTCCCGCGGCCTGGCGAACGACGCGAGGTCCACGTCCACGAGCACCTGCTGGTCCACGTCCGTCGGCGGGGCCGCGTGGCGCGTGGCGAGGATCAGGTGGTAGACGCGCTTGGCCGAGGCCCGCCGCACGTCGCTCGCCAGCGCGACCTGTCGGGCCAGCTCCGCGCTCCGGGCCTCGTTGTCCGTTGCCCGTGGGTCGTAGACGGCGTCGTGGAACCAGAGGGCCCACTCGACCTCGTCGGGATACGTCGCCACGTCGCGCGCCCGGTCGAGGTCGCGCAGGCAGCGCGCGATGTGCTCGGCGGTGTGGTAGGCGCGGTGGGGCTCCGCGTACCGCGCCAGCAGGTCGGCGTAGACCTGCCCGGCGTTGCCCTTCGCGCCCAGCCGCTCCCACAGCGCGAGCCATCGCATCAGCAGCGGGTCATCTGGCATCTGGCATTCACTTCGCCGGCTCGGGCCACCGCAGGTGGCGGTGGAGGAAGCGGAAGGTGCCGACCCCGTGGATCTCGTGGGGGCCGTCGAACCACTCGATCTCCGTCCGCTCCGGGATCTTGAGATCGGCGTAGTGGCGCCGCACCTTCGCATACTCGTAGGCCACCCACTCGTCGGGCGCCACCCCGTCGCGATGGCCCCGCTCGACCATGAAGGGACGCGGCGAGATCAGCGCGGCCATCTCGGCGTAGTTGAACGTGCCGCCCAGGCCGAACTCGTACATCTCGTACTCGCCCGTGAACATGTAGCTGTTTCGCCAGTCCACCGTCACGTTCTTCCACAGCCACTCGTTGAAGTCGCCGGAGCAGATGCTCAGGCAGTAGCGGCGCACGACGGGCGGAATCCGCATGGCCGACTTCCCGCCGTAGCTCAGGCCGTAGAAGCCGATCCGCCCGCCGTCCACGAACGGCAGGCTCGCGAGCCAGTCGGTGATGACCTGGTGCTGGCGGTTGATCATCGAGAACAGCGTGAGCTTGAGCGGCTGGGCGAGTCGCTGGAGCACGCGGAAGTCGTCCTGCCCGATATAGAGATTCTGCGGGGCAAAGACCACGAAGCCGCGGTCCGCGAGCTTCGCCGCGTAGTGGTGGTAGGCGCCGTCGTCTTTGCGGTCCACCAGCCGCTGGGGCCGGCCCTCCAGCCCGTGCTGGCAGACGACCACCGGCCGCCGTTCGCCATCCTTCAGGTCCTTCGGCACCAGCAGGATGCCGTAGGCGAACACCCCAGGCCAGACGTCGAGCACGGTCTCGTAGCCGCGCCAGCGCGGGTCGTCGTACGTCAGCCGCGTCCTGGGATTGGGCGGGACGCTCGGCGGCGGCAGCTCGCCGATCAGCTCGTGGATGAAGAGCTCGCGGTAGCGCTCGACCGACGCCTCATACGCCTTCAGCGACCGCTTGTCCACCTTGCTCCAGAGCTCGGCCCGGCGGTACTCCGCCTGGCGCATCAGGCCCTGGGTGAAGGCGACGAGCTGGTCGAGCTGTCGGCGGAGGCGCGGGGTGGGGTCGAAGCCCTTGCGCAGATCGGTCGGCGGCTTGCCAGACGGCCGCAGCGGACGGGCGATGGAGAAGTTCCGCAGCATCTCGCCCAGCGCGTCCTCGCCGCCGGGCGGCCCTGTGCCGTCGCCAAGCAGCTCGGTGTGGTCGGCGCGGCCGAGGCGTCGGTAGATCGCCTGAACGCGCCCGATCTCCGCCTTCGTCGAGGCAAGCGGGGGGGATTCGATTCGGCCAGGCGTCGAGCCCTGCTTGCCGACCCTCGGCCCGCGGCTCGCCTCGATGAGGAGCGGGCGCGGCGCGATGAGGCTCGCGACGCCGGCGTCGCCAAACTCCTGGAGGATCGCCCACACGTTGCGGTAGATCGGCTCGGCGTAGAGCCCCTCCCGCTCGCGGAAGTAGCCGCTGACGATGGCGACGTCGATCCGCGTGTCGAGCGCCGCGGCGTAGAGCGCGACCATCCCCCCCTCGCCGTAGCCCGCCACCCCCACAGCGCCCGAGGAATGCTCGGCTCGGAACCAATCGACGGCCGCGAGCACTTTCTGCACCTCGTAGCCGACGGGATGGCGGCCCAGCTCGTAGGCCATGCGGTAGATCCACTCCCGATGCGACTGCGGCGTCATCCGCCCGATGGCGGGATTGCCCGACCACTTCTGCCCGCGGTCGATGAGCACAGGCACGACCACCTGGCAGCCGTTCTCGGCCAGCCGCCGCGCGAACTGCGCCTTCGCCGGCAGCCCCTTCGCCAGGCCGACGAGCTGCTCCGGCGTCTGGTCGGCGTCGGGCAGCGCCACGATGCGGGCGAGCGGCCCGCCCTTCGGCTCGAGCAGCAGGCCCTCGCCATCGAGCCCGTCGAGCACGGGCCAACGCACGGCGTAGACCGTGTAGCCGTCGCCCTCGGCCACCTTCGCCGGCGTCTCGGTGGTCGCGACGAGCTGCATCTGTGGGTCCTTCACCCGCGGGTCCACGACGCCGAGACAGCGGCGCAGCCGCTCGCGGTTGGGCGCGACGGACTTCGCGTAGGCCGCTGGCGACGAGACGTCGCGCTGCCAGAGCTTCTCCCGCGCGGCGACCGACTCCTCGGTCTTCTTCAGGAGAAAGGACTTGAGGCCGGCGACCATGCGCGCGGCGAGGTCGCCCTGGAGGTGAAGCGGCTGGGTGCCGGGGAGCGACTTGCGGGCCATGGCGGACGGCTCCTGGGCCAAGGCGGCAGCGAACGGCAGCACGGACAGGGCGGCAGCCCACAGCGCGCGTCTCATCGCGGACCCCCAGTCAGCTCGCAACCTGTGGGCGGGACGTCCACGCGACATGCCGCTCTCGCGGGGTGTGGACACCCCGCCTACAGCACACGTGCCTGGTCGAGCTCGGCGGTGGCCGCGTGGCAGAAGCGCGCGGCGACGGCGAGCCCGCCGCGCTCGTAGAAGCCGACGCGGTCGTCGTCGCAGAAGGCTCGCACGCGCGCCCTCCCGGCCTCCCTCGCCGAGCGGAGTGCCTGGCGGAGGAACACGCCGTCCAGGCCCGTGTCGCGGTGCACCGGCTCGACGAACACGGGGCCGAGCACGGGCGCGTCGCCGTCGAGGGTCCAGCCGAGGAAGGCGGCGAAGCCGATGAGCTGGCGGCGGTGGTCGCACACGAGCATCGCCTCGGGCCGCAGGTGGCGGACCACCACGTTCCACTGCTCCTGGCTCGTCAGGCCCGTGTGGCGGGGGTGGAACTGGCGGGCGACGAGGGCGACCTCGTCGGGCCGCGCCGGGCGCACGAAGTAGCCCTTGCGGCGCAGCGCCTCCTCGCGCGCGTCGGCTGGCGAGGAGCTCGGCAGCTTCTTGAGCTCGATGGCCAGCTCGGCGCTCGCGGCGGCACACTCGAAGTCCCTGGCCTCGAGCAGCTCGACCACGGCGGCGTCGTCGGCGAGGTGCGGCCGGCTGCCGAGCAGGCCGGTGGTGCCCTGGCGCGCCCGCCGCGCGCCCTCGCGGCGCCAGTGGTCGACCGCGTCGGCGAGGCACATCTCGAGCCCGTGCTCGGCCGCGCCGCCGAACAGGCTCCACACCGCCTCCTCGCCCGCGATGCGCGAGACCAGGTACGCCACCGGCTCGCCGCCGTCGTAGGCCACGAAGCTCAGCGAGGGGTCGAACTCCGCGTGCGCGAGCAGGTAGTCCACGTCGGCCTCGGCGAGCGCCGACGCAGGCTCCACGACACCCCAGCGCATCACCGACTGGCTGCTGCCGGCGATGGCCTTGTGGAGATCCTCGGAGGGACAGCGGTAGAGGTCGCGGACGATCATGTCATTTCCGATTGCCGATTTGCGATTGCCGATTGCCCAGACGCCGACACGGCGCCGTCCCGTCTATATCATGGCCGAGCCGGCGAGCGCCTCAGCTCTTGCGCGTCAATCGCAAATCGCGCTCGTCCCTACGCTCTGCGTGGGGACGCGTACCCCGCCGCTCTGCGGCACGAGCGCGCTCAGCCATCCGAGCCGCGGAGCGGCGGCAGCGGCGTCCCCCCGCGGGAGCGGAGGGACGAGGAGGCAGAGAGCTATTTCCGTCCCTTCTTCGCCTTCTTCGTCGTCCCTGTCAGGCCCCACTTGCGGTTGATGGGCCGCTGGTACTTCTCGACCTTACAGGCGACGACGTCGTCGAAGGCAATGGCCTTGCCCGCCGCGGCGCTCTCGTAGACGCACTCGCTGATGGCCTTGGCCTTCAGGCCGTCCCACGCGTCGAGCTCGGGCCGCCGGCCACGGGCGACCGCGTCGAGGAAGTCCCAGCACTCGAGCGTCATCCCGTGGGTGATGCCGTAGGGGAACAGCCGGTCCTTCTCGCTCTTCGAGAGGCCGAGCAGGAACTCGATGGCGAGGTCGTGCATCGACGTCGTCTTGTCGTCGCCCCACTTGATCTCGCCGCCGAGGCCCTGGAAGCCGTGGAACACGTCGCCGGTGTCGCGGATCGAGCCCTCGGAGCCGTAGTAGACCACGTTGCGGTAGGGGTGTCCCTTCTGGACGTTGCTCCAGCTCCAGGTGCCGACCACTCCGCTCTTGAAGGTGAGGATGGCTGTCCAGGTGTCCTCGCAGTCGCTGACGACGGTCTTGCCGCGGGGGGTGGTGTAGCTGGCGGGCTCGAACAGACTGGCCTCGGCGTAGGCGCGCTCGAGGTCGCCGAAGAAGTAGCGCATCGAGTCGACGAAGTGCGCGCCGCTGTCCATCACCATCAGCCCGCCGCTGAGCAGCTTCTGGATGCGCCAGCGGAAGGGCGGCGCGTCGCCCGGGAAGGGGCTGTAGCAGGCGCCCTGGCTGAAGAAGGTCCTGGGCTGGCCGATGATGCCCTTGGTGTGGAGCGCCCAGTGGACCACGCGCTGGCCGAGCGAGCGGCGGATGTTCTCGGCGGTGGCGGCGATGAGGCCCGTGCGGTCGGCGGTCTCGGCGATGACGCGGCTGGCGCGGACCGTGATGCCGATGGGCTTCTCGATCATCACGTGCACGCCGCTCTCGAGGCACGCGCAGCCGACCGTGTGGTGGAGGCCGTGTGGCGTGCAGACGTCGGCGGCGTCGGCGGCCTTGTCGGCGAGCATCTGCTCGTAGTCGGCGTAGACCGCGGGCCGCGAGCGCTGGAAGCCCTTGGCCGTCTCGGCGAACTCGTTGGCTGCGTCCTCGTTGGGGTCGCAGCAGGCGGTGATGGTGAAGTTGCGCATCCCCTTCTCGCGGAGGGTGCGATAGCCGTTCATGTGGCCTCGCGCGATCCCGCCGCACCCGATCATCGCCAGCCGCACCTTCTTCGCCATCTGCGTGGCTCCTTAGTGGCCCTCCCCGTCGCTCGCGCCCCATCGGCGCGGCGGTAGTGTAGTCGTGTCCCACGGCGGTGTCAAACGTTGGGAGGAGCGTGCCAGGTGGGATGATGCCGGAAGGTCGGCCCGCAGAACCACCCTGCACAAGCCGCGACGGGTTGACTGCCCAACGCGCGCGTAGTATCATCGCCAGCGAGGAACGGCGCCCGGCGAGCGTCAGACATCCGGGGCAGTAGCGCGGTGCGATACGACGTCTTCATCAGCTATGCACGCGGCGATCATAAGACTGCGGAGATAGTTTGCTCCGGGCTGGAGGAGAGGGGCTTCTCGTGCTGGTTTGCGCCCTGCAATATCCGTGGGGGAGTACAATGGGCAAAGGCAGTGGCCAAGGCCATTCGCGAGTCTCACCTGATCGTGCTTCTGCTGTCCCGCAATGCAAACGCGTCGAAGTGGGTGACTAGAGAGATTGCCCTTGCTATTAAGGAACGTCGGCCTATCATCCCGTTCCGACTCGAGAAGGTCGAGCCCGCCGGGGGGATCGAGCTACACCTGCAGGGACTTCACTGGCTCGACGGCTTCCCCCCCCCGATGGGGGCTCGCCTAGATAACCTGGAGGCCACCGTCCGCTCGGTCCTGGACAGCGCCCGCAAGGGTGCCACCGCGCAGACGAGCCGGGTGGCGGCCCAGAAGAGCTGGCGGCGCCCCACGCGGCGGCGCATGGCCGTCGGTTGGGTGATCGCCACTTGCTCGCTTGCCCTCGCGGGCCTCTGCCTATGGGCATTGCTTCGCATGGGCCGAGACCCGAAGGCGATCGTCGTGAGTCGCGAGGGCGCCGACAGTTTCCGCTCCATCCAGTCGGCGATCAATGCGGCGTCCGCCGACAGCGTGATCGAGATCCTGGACGGCGGAACGTATCACGAGGCGCTGAAGATCCCGGAGAGCAAACCCGGGATCACCATCAGGGGCAAGGATGGGCTGTGGCCCGTGGTGTCTCTCGCAGACCAGCAGTGGTCAGGCAGTCTGGTGGAGATCCATGCCGAGGGTACGACGTTGGAAGGGTTGGTCCTGGTTCACGAAACCGTCGAGGGCGCCCAGGGCGCCGCCGTCTCTGTCCGCGCGCGCGGCGTTCGGCTGAGCCACACTGTGGTCCATGCGGGCGAGGGAGTGCTGTGCTTGGACGTCGGCCACCGGGCAGAAGCAGAGGTGAGCCACTGTGTCCTGCTAGGCGTGGGGCGAACCGCAGACGCATACAGCCGCTTGGTCGTTCACCGCAGCCTCTGGCTGCGGGGCGGCGCTCGGACGGGCGAGGGGCCCACCCCATACGCGACGTTCGTGGACTCCGTAGTGCACCATATGAACCTGTATTCCCCCGGAGAGATCCGCTCTTGCACCGTGCCCGGGGGCGTCTACTCATGGCGCGGCGGCATTGTCGTGCGCGATTCCATCATCTCGGCCGTGACGGTAAGGAAGGGGAGGATCCGTGTCGAGCGGACGAACCTCTACCAGCAGTCGATCACCTCGTCTGAGAAGCTGCTCCTGATCGACTGTCTCAGCGCCGACCCCGGGTTCATCGATCCACAGACCCATGACTACCGGCTCCGACCGACGAGCCCATGTCGCGGGAAGGCGCAGAACGGGGGCGACCTGGGCTGCAGACACACCCCGGAGATGGTCGAGCTCCTCAGCAAGGCGCGCGAGTTGCGCGACAAGGGGATCATCTCGTTCTGACCCAGGCGCGAAGGGGGCGAGCGGGTCGGGAGGACCCGCTCGCCCCTTGATGGTGTGTCGCTGCGGCGTGGGGTCTAGGCCTCTTCCTCTTCGCTCTCGGTGTCGGGCTCCTCGGCTTCGCCGTCGCCCTCGCGGGTCTTGGCCTTGGCGATGGCGTCGGCGACGATCTTCTCGAGGAGGGCAGGGTCGACGTCGGGCTTGCCGCCGGTGAAGCGGGCGACGAGGTCGCTGAGGGCGCCGCCCGTGCCCTTGACGAGCCGCATGGCGGCCTCGCGGACGTCGGTGGGCGTGCTGTCCACCAGGCCCTCGACGGTGAGTCCCCAGCCGACGCTGCGGAGGAACTGCTGGGTCATGGTGGCGACGGTGGAGGGGTCGCCGAACAGGTGCATGTCGGCGCTCTGGAGCATGGTGGCGATGGCCTTGGCCATCTCGACCTGCACGTCCTTGTTGGCCGCGATCTGCTCCTTCTTGAGCTCGAACTGGAGGGCGGCCTCGGAGAACTTCTCCTGGTTCTCGAGGTCCTGCCGTCGGACCTCGACCCTGTCGGCCTCGACGCTGACCTTCTCGCGCTCGATCTGGACGGGGACCATCTCCTTGGCGCGCTCGCCCTCGGCGATGCGCTTGGCCGATTCGCTCTCGCCTTCGGCGAGGGTGAGCATGGCCTGCTTGCGCTTGTCGGAGGCGGTGAGCTCGCCCTCGGCGACCTTGACGGCCGTGTAGGCCTTGACGTCGGCCTCGACCTGGTCCTCGTACTGCTTGATGTCGACCTGCTGCTTCTCGGTGATCATCTTCTGCTCGGCGCGACGGCCGGCCTCGGCCGTGATCTTGACGGTCTCGATCCGCTCGGTCTCCTCCTGGCGCTTGGCCTCGGCGGCGCGGGTCTCGGCCTGGGCCTCCGCCCTGCGGGTCTCCTCGTCGGCCACGGCGACCTCGGCCTGGCGTCGAGCGACCTCGACGCTCTGCTCGCGGGCCACGTCGGCCTCCTGCTGGGCCTTGTCGCGCTCGATCTGGGCCAGCCGCTCGGCCTCCTCGCGCTTGGCCGTGGCCACGGCGAGGTCGCGGTCCCTGCTGATGCCGGCGTCCTGGACGGCGAGCTCCTTGGCGACGGCGGCGAGCTCGACCTCCTGGTTCTGCTGGATGGCGAACTCCTGGGTCTCGCGCTTGCGCTCGGCCTGGACGTTCGCCACGTCGCGGGCCTGGGTGGCCTCGGCGAACTCGCGGTCCTTCTCGAGGTCGAGGATCTGCTTGCGCGTGTCCACGTCCTTCGTCTTGATGTCGCGCTCGGCGTTCCGCTCGATCTCGTTGCGCTGGACGAGCTGGACCTGGGTGATCTCGGTGATCCGCCGCTTGCCCTGCGCGTCGAAGATGTTGTCGTCCTTGAGGAAGTCCACGGCCGTCTGGTCGAGGCTCGAGATGGTGACCGACTCGAGGGTCAGGCCGTTCTCCTGGAGGTCCTGGGTGACGATCTGCTGGACGGCGGATGCGAACTCGTCTCGCTTGGTGTGGAGCTCGACGAGGGTCTTGGTGGCGGCGACGGTGCGGAGTGCGGAGATGAGCTTCTCCATGACCAGCTCGCGGATGCTGTCCTCGCTGACCGAGCGCTCGCCGAGCGAGCGGGCGGCGTTGAGGATGTCGTTCATCTCGGGCTGGACCTTGATGTAGAACTCCGCGGCGATGTCGACCCGCAGGTTGTCGCCCGTGATCAGGGCCTCCTCGCCCCTGCGGACGACGTTGAGCCGCATCGTCTCGAGCGAGACGGGCACGACGCGATGGATGATGGGGATGACCAGCGAGCCGCCGTCGAGCACCACCTTCGCCTTGCCCATGCCCGTGCGCACGAAGGCCTCGTTCGCCGTCGTCTTGCGGTAGAGCTTGGTGATCACGGCGATCGTGATGCCGAAGAGGAACAGGATGGCACCGAAGCCCATCAGCAGCAGCGACGAGATGAAGCCGATCTGGCTCCCGAACGCGACGCCGGCGCCGATCAGCAACAGGCCGGTCAGCAACAGCACGAAGACAACCATGTGCTCCTCCTTTCGTGTCAGGATGGCTTGCAGGGGATGTCGTAGGGCTCCACGAGGTAGTAGCCCTGGAACTTGCGGTTGCGGCGGGTGTTGCGCACGAACCGCACCAGCAGGATGGTCTGGCCCTTGGGGATGGGCTCATCGCCCGCCTTGACCTTGCACACCACCTTGTGGCGGGTGCCGTAGTCGTCGTGGACGATGGCCTGGCCGAACTGCTCGGTGACCGGGAGCTTCGCCATGGCGATCTTGCCCACCAGGTTCGAGCGGCGCACGGCCGACGTCTCGATGGGCTTGAGCCAACGGCCGAGCGCGCCGGCCAGCGCCTTCGTGCTCAGCACCCCGCAGACCAGCGCGGCCGGGAACGACGCCAGGAACAGGTGGCCGCCGGGCGCGAGCGCCGATTTCAGCGCCATGTTGACGGCCCAGCCCACGATCGCGAAGACGGTGAGGAACGTCATCATCAGGATGGACAGGGGGACGCGGCCGACGCCGAGGAACGAGAGGGCCTCATCGAGCATGCTCGGCTCGTGGTGCAGCGTGCCCGCGTGCACGTCGTGGTCCACGTGGGCGTCCACGTCGTGATCCACGTCCACGTCATGATCCACGTCGATGTCGTGGTCCGCATCGAGGTCCACGTCGTGGTCGATGTCCGCGTCCACGTCCGCATCCACGTCCACATCGGCGTCCACGTCTACGTCGGCATCGAGATCGACGTCGGCGTCCACATCGGCATCGAGGTCGGCGCCGATGTCCGCGTCCACATCGGCGTCGAGGTCCAGGTCGGCGTCGGCATCCACGTCGGCATCAATGTCGGCGCCGCTGCCGACCAGGCCGATGGAGGTCAGGCCGGCGTAGACGACCGCGAGGCCGAAGGCCAGGACGTAGACCAGGTTCCACCACTGGAGGATCTCAGGCATCGTCACACACCTCGCCCGCTCGCGGCGGGAGGTAGAAGGGAGGTGGGACACGCCGGGCGGCCCGGCGCCTCGGCTACTGGCCGCTGTCGGCGGGCTCGTCGGAGCCCCCGCCCACCTTCTTCTTCAGGTCGGCGAGGCGGTCATCGACGCTCTGCTTGCGCTCGAGCTCTCGGAACTTGGTTTCGGAGCTGCCGCCGGCCATGTCGGCCGCCACCTCGCCGTAGGCGCCGGCGCGGGCCTCGGTCTCGGCGACTTTCTCCTCCATGCGGGCCACGGCATCGAGGATGCTGGCGCCCTTGTCGCTCTCGACGCCGGCGAGCACGCGCTGGACGTCCTCCTGGTTCTTCGCCGCGCGGGCGCGCGCGAGGATTTCGTCGCGCTTGCGTTCGAGCTCATCGAGCTTGGCGTGGAGGTCTTCGCGGGCCTGGCGGGCCCGATCGGCAGCCACCTGGGCGGTGGCGACGGCTCGCTCCTGGGCCTCGAGCGTGCGCTCGGCGGCCATCTGGCTCTCGAGGGCGGTCCGGGCCAGCTCGTCGTCGCCGTCGCGGACGGCCAGCTCGGCCCGCTTCGCCCACTTCTCGACCGTGGCGGCGGTCTCGTCGTGCTCCGCCTGCCGGCGCTTGAGCGCGGCGACCGCCGTCGCCTCGGCGTCGATCGCCTTGTTGCATTCGGTCCGCATCTCCGCGACGAGCTGCGGGAACACCTGCTCGGGGTTCTCCGCGCCGTCGAGGAACGCGTTGATCTTGGCCATCGTCAGGCGCCGCACTCGCTTCAGGAAGCCGACCATGACGCTTCTCCTCTCTCCCAGGCGCCCGCGGGTCTAGCCGCGGGTTGACCTGTGCACACCACTCGGGGTTAACCGGGGCTCATGCACTCTCCCAGAAAGCACCACGGAACGGAGCCGTCCGCGCCAGCCGGCCGGGACGGCGTGCGTTCCCCACGGCACCGTGGCGTTGCGGCCAGCCGAAGAGTGCCCGCCGGCCAGCCGCCGAGATGCAACTCCTTTGTCCAAAGAGCAGTGCGAGGCACTGGAAGCCGCTCGCAGTTCACCCGCTATGGTGGCCGGTCGGCCGCGAGTGTTACCGCCGCTGTGGCCGCCGGCCGTCGTGTCGCTCGCGTGTGGCACCCTCGCCCCTGGGCGCGCCGCCCATTCTAGGCCCGCGCCGCTCGGCGGTCAAACGGATTCCCGCGGGATTCCGCCTGCACGGCGTAACCTCTTGCTGAGGCAAGCGTTAGGCCGACGGCGATCGCTCGCAGTCTCATGGCCGCGCGCCCCAGTGGGCGGCAGCGAAGTCGCGGAAGGCGGCCTCGGTCGGGAGGAAGCGGTCGTTGACGACGAGGTAGAGGCCCTCGTGGGGGAGTTGGCGGAGGACGGCGGGCAGGCGGTCGAAGCCGTGGTCGACGCACAGGATGAGGCGGCCGCGCTCGAGGATCGCGCGGAGCACGGGCACCAGGTCGACGAGGGGCGGGCCGTTACTCTCGACGGTCAGCTCCATCCCCGCGAGGCCCGGGATGGCGAGCGCGTCGGGCACGTGGTCGATGCCGGTGGAATGGACGTGGAAGAGGACGTGGTCGCCGAAGCGCTCGACCACCTCGCAGTTCCCCGGCCAGAAGACCTCGCGGTAGACGGCGGGCGAGGCCATGCCCATGGCGTCTTCCTGGATCACGTAGGTCGGGCCTGGCGCCCAGTAGCCGAAGATGTGGGCGTAGCCGCCCAGCTTCGGCGGCACGCTCTCGAAGTGCATGGCGAGCGCGTCGATGAGGAGCTGGTTGACGCGGCCGGCCGCCTCGGCGATGAGCGCGCGATCGTCGTAGAGGTCGATGTAGAAGCGGTCGAGTCCGCGGAGGGCGGCGAGCACGTCGGACGGGCCGCGGAGGATGGACGCGCTGACCCAGCAATCGGCGGGCGCGGTCATCGCGAGCCGCTGGGTCTCGCGGCGCAGGGTGGCGAGCCAGGCATTGTCGGCGGGGATCGGCAGCGTGACGAGGTCGGCCAGGGTCTCCGCGATATGCCCAGGGGCCAATGAGCCCTCGCTGTAGAGCGCGGGGCACCCGCAGCAGACCTCCAGCCACGGGACTGCCCGCCAGGCGGCCGCATAGGGCAGGAAGTCGTCGCTCACGACGGCGCGGCCGGCGAAGCCGACCTCGTAGTCGGTCATCACCCTCTCGGGCGTCACGTCCTCGGGCTGCACCTGCTCTCGGGTGAACGCCTCGCGGAGGTAGTTCACCGGCAGCCAGCAGGCGTCGGGCGCGACGCCGACCGGCGGGCGATCGCGTGGCGTCCGCTTGTCCCAGAAGCTCGTCTGAAAGCGGCCGATGCTCTCGAGGAGCTGGTCCTGCGTCTTCATGGCGCTTCTTCTGGTTCGGGCAGGCAGGAACGCGGGGCGTTCGCCCCGCGACATGTCTGTTCTCGCGGGGTGTGGACACCCCGCCTACAGCTCTCCGTGTGCGACGCGCCGCCGGCTGTAGGCGGGATGTCCCCATCCCGCGAATCGTCATGTGGGGCACGTCCTCGTGCCCGTTCATCTCTCCTCATCCAGTGTCGCCTTGGTCGCGCCGGTGGAGATGCCGCCGTCGACGAGCAGGGTCTGGCCGGTGACGTAGGCGCTGGCGTCGGAGGCGAGGAAGACCACGGCGCCGTCCAGGTCGCTCGGCAGCCCGGGCCGCTCGAGCGGGATGCGGTCGCACAGGTACTCGACCCACGCCTCGTTCTGGTAGAGCGCGTCGTTCTGGGCAGTGTGGAACCAGCCTGGAGCAAGGCAGTTGACGGTGATGCCTTGGGGTCCCCAGTCGTCGGCGAGGCTCATGGTGAGCTGCTTGACGCCGCCGCGGCTGGCGCCGTAGGGCGCGAGGCCCGCGTAGCCGGCGACGCAGGTCACCGAGCCGATGTTGATGATGCGGCCGGTGCGCTGCGGGATCATCGCGCGCCTGGCGACGGCCTGGGCCATGAAGAAGGTGCCGCGCAGGTTCGTGTCGAGCACGGTGTTCCAGTCGTCCCAGGTCACCTCGACCGCGGGCTTGCGGATGTTGCAGCCCGCGTTGTTGACCAGGATGTCGATGCGGCCGTAGTGGGCGCAGGCCTGCTCGACGCAGAGCTCGATGCTCCCGCGGTCGCGCACGTCGAGCTCGAGCGGCAGCGCATCGACGCCGAGGCCCTCGGCCTCCTTTGTGAACTGGTCGAGGCGCTCGAGCTTCCTGCTCGTGATCGCCAGGTCGGCGCCCGCCCTTGCGAGCGCGCGGGCCATGTACTGCCCCAGCCCGCGGCTCGTGCCCGTCACGATCGCTACCTTGCCCGACAGGTCGAACAGGTCGGTGCTCATCGCTCTCCCTTCAGGACGATGTCGCGCGAATGGACATCGCGCCCGCTGGGCCGCTGGTGCTGGGCGCCGCCGATGAAGGCCTGCTTCTTCCAGCCGTCGTCGAGCAGCAGCGGCTCGCAGCCGAAGCGGAAGCCGGGGCACACGGCCCTCGGCAGGCTCTCGCCGCCCGGCAGACTATAGTAGCAGTGGTCGGCGATGTCGCGCCAGCGGATCGCCGCCTCGATCGCGCGATTGTGCTTCGCGAAGGAGCCGCTCGTCGCGACGCGGCAGCCGGCCAGCGGCCGCTTCGAGGGGCGGTAGAACTCGTCCGGGCGGTTCGTGCGGGCGCTGAAGAGGTCGCGGCGGCGGGTCGAGCTGAAGCCGAGGCAGGCATTGAAGTCGCTGTGGGGCGTCCGCTCGCCGACGTTGTCGAGGTCGAGGAAGAGCATGAGGCCGTCGAAGGCCCAGGGCGAGCGCTCGTAGTGGACGGGGTTCGTCGCCTCGCGCTGGGTCGCGTCGCCTGGCGTCTCGGCGGCGAGGACGTAGAGATGCTCGGCGTCCCAGGCGAAGCGGAGGGTGCAGCGGAGCTTGCCGCGGAGCTTGCCGCGAGGGCTGGTGTCGAGGTGCAGGGCCGCGCTCGTGAGACCGGCCCAGTCGCTGGGGTCGCCGTCGATGGTCGGCGTGGCGCGGGCCACGTCCACGGCGACGCTATGGTCGGGCTTGGGGGTGCGAGCCATGGGCGGCGGCAGGGGCGCGCGGCCGTTGTTGTAGTCGATCACGACGCCGTCGATGAGGGTCTTGCGTCCATCGCAGGTGAGCGTGCCGCCGGCCGGCGCGATGACGAGGAGCACCGCGCCGTCGGCGGGGATGGTGAGCGTCGCCGTGCCGGTGACGCCACGGCGCAGGAAGCGGTTGCTCACGGCGTCGTAGAGGTCCTGCGTGCCTTCGCCGACATCGAGCTCGACGCCCTTCGCTTCAGCGTGGGGATTGAAGTAGAGGAAGGTCGGGCAGGCGGTCGGTCGGAAGAAGTCGGTGGCGAGGCAGTCGAGGCGCAGGACGGCCTCGTGGCGGGTGCGGGCGATGAGGCCGCCAAAGAGGCCGACGAGGCTGCCGCCGTAGAGGCCGAGGTCGGTCTCCGGCCCCCAGCTCTTCTCGAGCGCGTCGCCGGTGGCGTAGGGCTTCTTGCCCTGCCACTCGTGGAGCAGCGCCTCGTACGCGATGAGGTGCTGGGGATCCCCTTTCCAGAAGGCGCTCGACTGGCGGTCGGGCGGGTGCTCGTCGGGGTAGAAGAGCCGCGCGGCGTTGGCGGCGTTGAGCACGTTCTTGCCGATGGCGCGAGCGTAGCGGTCGTCGTAGCGCGCGAGCGGCACGAAGGCGGCGGGGAAGGCGAAGGTGGTCATGGCGAAGGCGTAGCCGCCGCCTTTGTGGGGGATGCTGCCCTGGAGCCCGTGGCAGTCGGCCTCGCCCCAGCGCTTGGCCATGATGCCCCAGCCCCAGCGGCAGGGGTTCGTGCCGTCGAAGCACCAGTTGACGAACTTGTCGACGTCGTAGCGGCGCCCGTGCTCGGCGTTCATCCGCGCCGCGGCGAGCGCGCCGAAGGGCATGAGCACCTCGTAGAGCGCCCCCTCGTGCCGGCCGCGATCGTTGAGGAACCGCAGGCACTGATCCGCGGCCTCGAGATACTTCGGCTCGTGCCATCGCTGCCACGCCGCGAGCATGAGCCACGCGATGCCGCCTGCCGCGTCGGGCTCCGTCCACTTGCCGTTGTCCACGGGCCGCATCGCCTTGAAGTCGAAGGCGGTGTGCTCGAAGTCGCCGTCCATCGCGGCGACGGCCTCGACCCAGCGGTCAGCCGTGGTCTTGACGATGGCCTGCATCGAGCCGAGGTGTGGATGGCGGTCGGCCAGTGCGTAGAAGAGCACGTGGGGCCACAGCTCGTACCAGAAGCTGCCGCCGGTGCCGGCCGACGTGCGGTTGAGCACGAGGCGCTGGCCGTTGGCCTTGTTGAAGTACTCCTCGCACATCAGCACCCAGTTGTGGTCGCCCCCGCTCTTGTCGATGCCTGCGACGGTCGCGCCGAGCACGGCGCCCATGCAGGTGATGCCCTCGTGGGCGCGCCCCTTGGCGTTGGGCGCGCCCACGTAGCTCGGCAGGCCGAAGGTCCGCCGCCCCACGTTGGCCTTCGCGTCGTCCCACCAGACGAGCGGCAGGTGCTCGCCCTTCGCCTCGAAGTCGAACACGAACCGGTCGTAGGCCATGGCGTGTGCCCGCCAGTCCCTCATCTTGAAGGGCTGCGGGAGGTTCGGCATCCGCTCGACGCGGGGGATGGGGGCCTGCGCGACAGGCTGAGGCCGTTGGCCGCCCATGGGCATGCAGCCGATGGCCACGAGAAGCGCGACAAGAGCCGACGGAGCCAGGGCTCGCAGACAGTGTGGCTTCATCCGGCAGCCCTCCGGCGATGGAGGATTCCGCTTGCCAATGGCCATCGATCGTGGTATCGTATTACGGGCAGTCTATCGATGGAGAGCGCCATGTCAACTGTCACCGTGTCGCCGAAGTACCAGATCGTGATCCCTCGCGATGTCCGTCAGTCGATGAGCATCCGGCCCGGCCAGAAGGTCGAGATATTCGAGCGTGGCAGCCACATCGTGCTCGTGCCGGTGCGCGACATCCGTGAGTTGCGGGGCCTGCTGCGGGGCATCGACACGACGATCGAGAGAGACGAGGAGGACCGGGTATGAACCTGGTCGACTCCTGCGGCTGGGTCGAGTACCTGGCCGACAGCCCAAGGGCTGACCTCTACGCCCCGGCGGTCGAGGACACGGCCAGTCTCCTGGTGCCGACGATCTGTATCCTCGAAGTCTACAAGCACGCGCTGAAGCAGCGGGACGAGGACGCTGCGCTCGAGGCCATTGCCGCCATGCGACAGGGGCGGGTGGTCGAGCTGGACCTCGGCTTGGCCATGTCCGCTGCCGAACTGGGCATTGAGACAGGGCTGCCTCTCGCCGACAGCATCATCCTCGCCACCGCGCGCGCTCACGACGCCACCATCTGGACGCAAGACGCCGACTTCGAGGGCATGGACGGCGTCCGCTACACACCCGCCTGAGCGCCGTACCTCGACATCATCCCTTCAGGAACCCGCTGACGTCGCCCCTGGCGACGCCGATGACGGTGTCGGCGGCGCCGTAGTAGACCCAGAGCTCGGTGCCGAGCAGGACGGCGCCGCAGGCGAAGACGACGTTGGGCACGTCGCCGAAGAGCTCCCAGTCGCTCTCGGGCTCGAGGATCGGCTCGGGCTGGCGGCGGACCACCTTCGACGGGTCGTCGAGGTCGAGCAGCACGAGGCCGAGACGATAGGTCATGTGCTCGTCCACGCCGTGGTAGACCTCGAGCCAGCCGGCGTCGGTCCTGATCGGCGGGGCGCCGCCGCCGATCTTGTGGGCCTCCCAGCCAAGCTCGGGGCCCATCACCCGCGCGTGGTCGGTCCAGGTGTGCAGGTCGTCGCTGTAGGCGATGTAGACGTCGGGCGGCGGGCGGTGCAGCATGCAGTAGCGGCCGCGGACCTTGTCGGGGAAGAGGGCGGCGTCCTTGTTGCTGCCGAACAGCTCGTGGCTGATGACGATGCCCTCGCGGGTCCAGTGGCGCAGGTCTCGCGAGCTGGCCATGGCTACGTCGGTCTTCCGCAGGTCGTAGGCGGTGTAGAGCATGTAGAAGGTGTCGCCGAGCCGGGTCACGCGGGGGTCCTCGACGCCCTGCGCCTCGTCGGGCACCTCGCCGGGCGAGAGGACAGGCTCGTCGAGGCGCTCGAAGTGCACGCCGTCGTCGCTCCAGGCGTAGCCGATCCGCGAGCGGTTGCGATCGCCGGGGTTGTGGGCCACCGCGCGGTAGAGCAGGTGGAACACCCCGTCGTGGTGGACGGCCGCACAGTTGAAGACGGCGTCCTTCTCCCAGGGCACGTCCCTGCGGGGGGTCAGCACGGGCTCGGGGCTGACGCGCTCGAGTCGCATGGTCGGACTCCTGCGAGGTCAGGCATTGGGCAGGTAGGCGCCCATCGTCTTGAGCCGCTGCTGGAGCTCGGCGACGGCGATGCCGCGGGTGTCGGCCCCCTTGTCGATGGCGAGTGCGGCGGCGACGCCGGCGGCCTGGCCGGTGATGAAGCAGCCGGGCATCACGCGGATCGAGCCCTGGAGGTAGCGGTCGGCGCTCACGCAGCGCCCCGCGACCAGCACGTTGCTGAGCCCGCGCGGGGTGAGGATGCGATAGGGGATGCCGTAGCTCTCGCCAGGGCCGTAGCGAAGGGTGCGGAACTCGCGCTCGAACTGGCGGTAGTGCGCCTCGTCGGGCTTCGAGGCGTGGATGTCCACCGGGTAGCAGTAGCGGCCGATCTCGTCGTCGAAGACGGCGCGCGCCTTGAAGTCGTCGAGGCACAGGACGTAGTCGCCGAGGATGCGGCGGGTCTCGCGGATGCCGAGCAGCGAGCCGGTGGCGACGAGCTTCATCCGCTCGAAGCCCTCGAGGTAGTGCTTGTAGTAGCGCTCGTACTCGAGGACGAGCTTGCGGCCCCACACGAGCGCCTCGGTGACCGAGCGCTCGTCGGTGGCGTCCACGCCGAAGGTGTGGCCGATGTTCCCGCCGCCGAGGTCGTCGCCGACCCGCCACATCCCTGGGAGGTGGCGGTCGAGGGTGGTGAAGACGCCGTCGGCGTAGGCCTCCTCGATGCGCTTGTTGCCCGCGCCGAGGCCGCCCTCGCGGACGGCGTCCCAATCGACGCAGGCCCACAGGCTGCACAGGGTGCCGGGCATCATGCTGCCGTCGGCGTCGCCCTTCTCGAAGGGGGCGCCCGCCCAGGCCGCGAGGTCGCCGTCGCCAGTGCCGTCGATGAACACCTTGGCCCGCACGGCGAACAGGCCGCTCTTGGCGGCGAGGACGGCGTGCGCGACGCGGGCGTCGCTGTCCTTCTCGACGGCGATGAGCGCGGTCTCGAACGTGAGGGCGACGCCCGCCTCGGCGACCAGGTCGTCGTAGACGCGCTTGAGGGTCTCGGCGTCGATGCACAGGGTGCGGCGGAGCTCGAGGCCGCTGGCCTCGGCCAGCCGCTCGGCGATCTCGCGGCCGATGCCGTCGGCCAGGAAGTGCTCGCCGTCGGTGAAGGTCATGAACGCGGGCACCAGGCCCGCCGTGCCCATGCCGCCGAGGCAGGAGTGGCGCTCGGCGAGGAACACGCTGAGCCCCTGCCGCGCCGCGGCGATCGCCGCCGCGCAGCCGGCCGGGCCGCCGCCGGCGACGAAGATGTCCACCTCGTGACGCACGGGGATGTCGCGCCGGAAGGTGATCATTGCTCCTCCTTCATCGAGTGGGGCGCCGCGGCGGCTGGTCGGTCAGCGGCACCTCGCCGCGGAGCATGCGGCCAGCCTGCCCGACGAGCCACAGGTAGTGGTCCGACGGCAGGCCCTCGTAGGTCAGGAACCTGGAGGCGCCGACGGGCGGGTCGTTGGTGCACTTGAAGATGGCCGTGCCCTCGTCCATCTCGTCGAACATGGCCTGATAGATCATCGTCGCGCCCGCACGCTTCGCCGCGACGTACTGCGACCACAGGAACCGCCCCTTCAGCCGCGGGATCGCGTCGAGCGGCGACGCGGGCTTCATGTTGTGCCAACTGAAGCCGGGGCAGACCACGGGCAGGTAGCCCTTGCCGCGCTGCCTGCACCAGGCGATGTCGGGCGCCCAGCGGTCGCGGGCGAAGCGGGCGACCTGCTCGGGCTTGCGGACGCGCCCGACCATCCACGGGCTCACGATGTCGGCCGCCAGGATGATCTCGTGCACCTTCCTGTCGCGGACGCAGTCGCGCTCGCGGGTCCGCCACCAAGCCGGGACCCCGAGCATGACCGTGTTCCCGCCGTAGGCCTTATCGCTCTTGAGGAACCGCACGAGCCTGGCGCACTCGTCGAGGGTGTAGTCGCGCCCGTTGCTGAAGCCGATGCCCCACACCGCGACGACCGGCTTCCCCCTGTGATGCAGGTACGCCTTGTCCTTCGGGTCGCGGCCGATCCGCATGCGGTCCACCAGCCGCTTCCAGTCGGCGGCGACGTCGTCCATCTGGCCGCGGCGCAGCCCCGAGAGGTCGTACATGACGGCGTAGACGCGGCCCTCGCGGTTGGCGCCCTCGCGGCAGTGGCCGAGCACGGTGGTGCACTGGCGAAGGCCCGCGGCATGGCGGGTCTGAACGGCAAAGCGCTGGACGAAGGCGCCGTCGATGCCGTAGTCCTTCATCCACCTGAAGTGCCGCAGCACGGTCTTGCGGCGCATCGAGCTGAAGACGTGCGCCACGCTGCCGTCGGCGTGACGGAAGGGGGTGGGGAACCGCTCGTCGTCGCCCAGCTCGCTCACGTCGGGCCACAGGTCGATGGAACAGCTCCCAGGCTTGAAGCCGCCGCGCGCGCCGTAGTGGAACCAGCCGCGGCCTGAGCCGTCCCCCTCGGCGGTGAACCAGCCCTGGTAGCCGCACAGCACCTTGCCCGTCATCGTCGAGGGATCGACGCCGCGCGCCGTGGGGCCATCGTACGGTCGCATCATCGGTGCGCTCCGCGCCGTCGCGCCGAGCGCAGCGGCGGCGACGGATGCCTTGAGGAATGCCCTGCGACCACAGGCCATGGCCGCCTCCGCTCGTCCCTCGAACCTCGTCCCTCGTCCCTCCGCTCAGGCATACCGGCCTGAGCGGTGCCCCTCGTCCACCATGGCGAGGAAGTTCTCGACGGGCACGTAGTTGGCGACCGAGTTGCCCGTGCCGAGCGCCCAGCCGCCACCGGGCGCGCACTGGTCGATCAGGAACCGCGTGTGCGCCCGCACCTCGTCGGGCGTCATCCGCGAGATCTTGTCCATGTCGAAGCCGCCGAGCAGCGCGATGCGGTCGCCCCAGCGGGCCTTGGCCTCCCAGACGGGCTCGATGGCGTCCTCGAAGCTGTGGCGGGCGTCCCAGCCGCACCCGATGATGTCGTCCATCACCTCGGTCACGTTGCCGCAGGCGTGGAGGATGGCGGGCTTGCCGTGGCGGTGGGCCGCCTCGACGATGCGCGCGTGCCAGGGAAAGAGCAGCTCGCGGAGGGTGGCGGGCGCGAGCATGGTCTGGGTCTTGAAGCCGAGGTCGTCGCCGATCATGATGGCGCCGACGCAGGCGAAGGCAGCCGCGCGGTCGATGTGCCGGGTCATGCGGGAGCCGACGGCGCCGAACAGGTCCCGCACCAGCTCGCGGTCCTCGTAGAGCAGGTAGCTGATGCCCTCGTAGCCGAGCAGCCACATGACGTTCTCGAGCACCCCGCCCGGGCCGCCGGTGAGGACCCTCATCCCGTCGGGCAGGACCTCGGCCATCCGGTCGAACGGCGTGTAATCGGCCTCCTCCGGGTCGGGCCAGGGATAGGCCTCGAAATCGGCTCGGGACGCGATGGTGTGGGAGCTGGCGAGGTAGTAGGCGCGTTCGCCCTGGGGGGTCACGCCGCGGGGCAGCTCGGCCTTGGGGAAGCCGAATCCCCTGGCCGAGCAGTTAACATAGTCGTAGCCGAGCGCCACCATGTAGGTGACGTGCTGGCGGAGTGCCCAGGCCTCGCGCTCGTGGGCGGGCGCGCCCTCGCGCGGGGGGGGCTCGTCGCGGCCGATGGCCTCGAGCACCTCGGCCTGGATGTTCGAGAACAGCTCGCACAGCGGCACCCGGTCCGGCTCGCCCTCGCGGCGCAGCACGGCGAGCAGGCGGGCGAAGTCGGGGGCGGGCTCGTGGGTCCATTCCATGGCGGGCATCGGGCGGCCTCCTGGGGCGGGAGCATTCTAGCGGCGGGAGGCCCGCTCGGCAAGAGGGCGACCGCGGCTCCGCGAGGAGGAGGAGGACGCCGAGGCCGAGGGCGATTGGAGGAAGCGAGCCTTTGACAAGCGGGCTGGGACTTGCTACAAGGATGGGGGCTGGCATCTGGTCGTGGTTGGGTCAGGAGGGAACGGCCGTGGCTGCGTGGCATATCTGGGTGATCGCCGGGCTCGTCCTGTTCATCGCCGAGATCATGATCCCGGGGTTCCTGGTGGCGTGCTTCGGCGTCGGCTGCCTGGCGGCGGCGGTGATGGCGGCGGCCGACCTGGGCGTCAAGTGGCAGCTCGTCGGCTTCTCGCTGGGCACCCTGGTCGTCTACTTCACCATCCGCCCCCTGTTCCTCAGACATTTCTATCGCAAGGCGAGCCCGGTGAAGACCAACGTCCACGCATTGGTGGGCCGCGTGGGGGTGGTCACGCAGGCGCTCGACCCCCACGCCGGGTCGGGCCGGCTGAAGGTGCGCGGCGAGGACTGGCGGGGGGTGCCGGTCGACGACGTGGTGATCGAGGCCGGCGAGGAAGTCGAGGTCGTCGAGGTCGACGGCACAAAGCTGCTGGTGAAGCTCGTCACACAGCCCAAGGAGGACTGAGCCCATGCTGGCCGTCTACATCATCCTGGCACTCCTGGCCGTCCTGGTCATCGTCTTCGCGTTCAAGGGCCTCACGATCATCCAGCAGGCCCAGACGATGGTGATCGAGCGACTCGGCAAGTACCACAAGACGCTGAGCTCGGGGGTGAACGTCATCTGGCCCATCATCGACTCCCCTCGGCGGATCCAGTGGCGCTTCGTGCAGGTCGCGCCGGACGGCTCGCGGAGCATCCGCCGCGAGGAGCTCACCCGCATCGACCTGCGCGAGACCGTGTTCGACTTCGAGAAGCAGACGGTGATCACCAAGGACAACGTGGTGACCGAGATCGACGCGCTCCTCTACTTCCAGATCACCGACCCGGTCCGCGCGGCCTACGAGATCGCCAACCTGCCCGACGCCATCGAGAAGCTCACGCTGACCACCCTGCGCAACGTCATCGGCGCGCTCGACCTCGACGAGACCCTCACCTCGCGCGACACCATCAACAGCAAGCTCCGCCAGATCCTCGACGAGGCGACCGACAAGTGGGGCGTGAAGGTCACCCGCGTCGAGCTCAAGGACATCAACCCGCCAGCCGACATCCGCGACGCCATGGAGAAGCAGATGCGCGCCGAGCGCTCGCGCCGCGCCGCCATCCTCACCGCCGAGGGCGACAAGCGCGCCGCCATCCTCGAGGCCGAGGGCGTCCGCGAGGCCGCCGTCACCCGCGCCGAGGGCGAGAAGAAGGCCCGCATCCTCGGCGCCGAGGGCGAGGCCGAGGCACGTGTCAAGGTCGCTCAGGCCGAGGCCGAGGCCATCCGAAAGGTCACCGAGGCCGTCACCCAGACCACGGGCGGCAATCCCACCAGCTACCTCATCGCACTCCGATACATCGACACCCTCAAGGAGATGGTCTCGGGCAAGGACAACAAGGTCGTCTACCTGCCCATCGAGGCCACCGGCGTCCTCAGCTCGCTCGGCGGCATCCGCGAGATGCTCGCCGCCACCGCCAAGCCCGCGCCGCCAGCCGAGCAGGCCTAGCCGCTGCACGACACCCGCTACGGCCCGACGCCTCTGCCGGCTGTAGGCGGGATGT
>CBFDBL010000016.1:0-26111 GCA_965603035.1 uncultured bacterium | reverse complement strand
CATCCATCCACTCAACCCCGCCAGCACGCGCTGAATGGAGCAACCATGGCCCCGATCCGTGGCAGAGCGTGGAAGTTCGGCGACGGCATCTCCACCGACCACATCGCCCCCGGCCGCCTCTTCCATCTGCGCTCGAACCTGCCGGAGCTGGCGAAGCACGTGCTCGAGGACGCGCGAACCGACTTCGCGCCGAATGTCGCGGCCGGCGACTTCGTCGTCGGCGGCCGCAACTTCGGCCAGGGCTCCAGCCGCGAGCACGCGCCGGCGATCATCAAGCTCGCAGGGGTCGGCGCCGTGCTCGCCAAGAGCTTTGCGCGCATCTTCTTCCGCAACTGCATCAACGTCGGCCTCGCACCCATCCAGTGCGACACCGATGCCATCGCCGAGGGCGACCGCCTCGAGGTCGATCTCGCCGCGGGCCAGGTCCGCGACCTGACCCAGGGCACGGCGCTGGCCTTCGCGCCGCTGCCGCCGGTGATGCGCGCCATCCTCGACGCCGGCGGCCTCGTGCCCTACGTCCAGGCGCACGGCGACCTCGAGATCTGAGGGAGGGGCGAGAGAGGAGGGACGGGGGAAGAGGGGCGAGGGACGAGGGAGGAGGGAAGAGGGGCGAGGGACGAGGGACGAGGGAAGAGGGGCGAGGGACGAGGGGCGAGGGAAGAGGGACGAGGGACGCGTCCCCGGACGCGGGGCCAGTCCCGCAGGGACGACAGGCTTTAGCCGGCGGCTTCAGCCGCCGGGACGAGGAGAATAGACAGACCAGTCCCGAAGGGACGGCAGAGGCTCGCGTGCGTGTCGCGGGGAGCCGCCCACGAGTCGGGGAGGCGAGCGATGGCGGAACGCTGCGAGTGGTGCGGGGCGCGGGACGCTGAGCACACGTTCGAGGGGCCGTGGCGGCTCCGGCACTTCGCGGGGCCGGTCGAGACGGTGACCTGGCACGTGTGCGACGAGCGGTGCGAGGCGTTCCTGCGCGAGCATGTCGACGCCACGGTGCGCCTGGGATTCGACAGCCTCGGCGGCTTCCTGTGGTGGCTGCTCAAGGCGCACCTGCTGTGGATCGGGGTGCCGGCGCTGGCTGCGTGGGGGCTGGCATCGCTGGCTGGTGGGTCGAGCGACCTCGCCGCTCGCGTCGCGATCGCCGTCGTGTGCATCGCGTTCGGGGTGGCCTACGTCGTGTGGTTCTACCCCGTGCCGATCTGGGCGAACGTGCGGAAGCCGTCGAGCGCGATTCTCAAGGTGAGCCTGCGCTCGGCCGAGCGGCTCTGTCGGCTCGGCGTGGTGCTCGCGCTGCTCGTAATGGCCGCGTCGGGCGTACTCATCCTGCTGCTGCCGGAGTAGGAGGCGGAATGGGCAAGGGGCTCTTCATCGTGCTGGAGGGCATCGACGGCGCGGGCACGACGACCCAGGCGCGCCGCCTCGCCGACTGGCTCGAGCGCCAGGGCAGGGCGGTCGTGCGCACCGCCGAGCCGAGCGCCCGGCCCGTGGGCGTCCTCATCCGCCAGATCCTCCAGGGACGCATCCTGGACGACGCGGGCGAGCCCGTGCGGGTGGACGAGACGACGATGGCTTTCCTCTTCGCCGCCGACCGCGCCGACCACCTGGCCGGCATCGTCCTGCCCGCTCTCGACGCAGGGAAGATCGTGGTCAGCGACCGCCACTACCTCAGCTCGGTCGCCTACCAGAGCATCGGCGCCGACATGGCATGGGTCGAGAGCCTCAACGCCCGCTTCCGCCGGCCCGACCTCACGGTCCTGCTCGACATCGCCCCCGAGGTCTCGCTCCGCCGCAAGCACGCCCAGGGCCAGCCCGCCGAGCGCTACGAGCAGACCCAGGCCCTCGAGCGCGTGCGCGCCAACTACCTCGCCGCCGCCGACCGCGCCCGCGCCGCAGGCGAGCGGGTCGAGACCCTCGACGGCGACGCCTCGGTCGAGCCCGTGGCGACAACTATCCAGGCTTGCGTGGAAGCGTTGCTGACGAGCGAGTGACGGGCCTGGCGCCCTGCCTTTCGGCCGTACTACTGATCGTCCGTCTTCCCACCCTGCCCAGAGACGATGTCGGCGTCCGTCAGAAGCCTGTCGAGCAGCTCGGAGACTCGTAGCTCGGACGCCCACCGCCGCAGGTATGCAAGATCAAGAGACGCGCGCTGCGCCTTCGCGACGCCGAGCGCGTCGCGGTACTGGCGCTCCGACTCGCCTTTCTTGCTCCACTCCAGCTTGCTGAGAATGCTGTCCTCCGGGCTGACGAGGAACAGCTCGCCCCCCAGTGCGCGTTCCTTCCGTCTACGCTCGAACGCCACGCGCGCGTACTCGCTGTCCTTGCGGCAGATGATGTCCACCTTCTGGCCGCTGGGCGCATGGATGATGTTGAACATCGAGCGCCGCGCCCAGGCGTCGCGCGCCATCTCCTCGTCGGCGTAGTAGTCGCTCCCGAAGCTCAGGACGAATGCGCGCAGCGCGGGCCACTCCGCATCGACCACGATGTCCGTGTCGAATGTCGCGCGGCCCTCCCCGTACCGGATGCTGGCGACCGAGCCTGTGACCATGTAGCGCAGGCCGGCCTCCTCCAGACGGCGGACGACGTCCTGGATCAGCTCAGCTTGGCTCATGGTTCACGCAACGGCTCGCCCGGGTAGACCCGCTGGAACAGCTCGTCGCCCAGTTCGTGGCGGATCCTCGCCATTCGCGCCTCGTCGGCCGTGTAGTCGGGGTGTCGGCCCCGGATCCCGTCCTCGAAGGTCGAGCGGACGAGATCGGTCCACTCGAAGGCCAGGCGCAGCTTCTGGTCGGCGCTCATGTTCCGCCAGATCTCGAACTGGCGGCGGTCCGCTTCCTCGGAGGTGTCCGCCGGTCGCCACACGGCCGTATGTCCCGCGTAGTGCAGAGGCCCAGCCGGCGCCGCGCGGGGCCGGCTGGGCCTCGGGGTGTGTGCGTCGGTGCTCGGTCGCCGGCTTACTTCTCAAAGGCCTTGTCGAAGGCGGCGGCGGCGCTGGGGAACTGGATGTCGCGGAGGAACTCGACGGATTCCCTGGCGCCGTGCTCGCGGGCCATGTGGGGGTCTTCCCACTCGACCGACAGCGGGCCGTCGTAGCCGATGGCGTTGAGGGTCCGCAGGATGGCCGGGAAGTCCACCACGCCGTGGCCGATAGAGCGGAAGTCCCACCGGCGGTTGCAGTCGCCGAAGCCGAGGTGCGAGCCGAGGATGCCGGCGCGCCCTGGCTCGAGGTCCACGTCCACGTCCTTCATGTGCGTGTGGAAGATGCGGTCGCCGAACTCGCGGAGGAACTCGACGGGGTCCACGAGCTGCCACGCGAGGTGGCTGGGGTCGAAGTTGAAGCCGAAGCTCTTGTGGCCCTTGACGGCCTGGAGAGCTTTCTTGGCCGAGAAGATGTCGAAGGCGATCTCGGTCGGGTGCACCTCGAGGGCGAACCGGACCTTGGCCTTGCGGAACTCGTCGAGGATCGGCTTCCAGCGGGCCGCGAAGTCCTTGAAGCCGTCCTCATACTCCTCGTCCAGGGTGGGTGGGAAGGCGTAGATCTTGGGCCAGATGCTCGAGCCGGTGAAGCCGTTGACGACGTTGACGCCGAGCCTGGCGGCGGCCTTGGCCGTGTCGATCATCTCCTTGGCGCAGCGGGCCTGCACGTCGCCCTTGCCGTTCTTCCAGAGCCGCGGCGGCAGGATGCGGCCGTGGCGCTCGTCGATGACGTCGCAGACGGCCTGGCCCACCAGGTGGTTGCTGATGGCCCAGACCTTCAGGCCGTACTTCGCCAGGATGTCGTGCCGGCTCTGGCAGTACTTGTCGCTCTTGAGCGCCTTGTCCACCTCGAAGTGATCGCCCCAGCACGCCAGCTCCAGCCCGTCGTAGCCCCAGCCGGCGGCCATCTCCGCCAGCTCCTCGAGCGGCAGATCCGCCCATTGCCCCGTAAACAGCGTGATCTTTCGCGACATCCCCTACTCCTGAAAAAAGGGTCACGGAAACGGGACTCTCATCTATGGTGCGTCACCGTCACCCAGCCCCGGCTCTCGGCCGAGGCGAGTGCGGCGTCGAGGACCTCCTGGCAGCGCAGGCCGTCGGCGAAGTCGGGCCACGCCGGCTTGTCGCTCACGATCGCCTCGACGAGGTCGGCGGCCTGGCTGATGAACTGGTGCTCGTAGCCGATGACGTGCCCCGGCGGCCAGTAGTGGCCCGCGTAGGCGTGGCTGTCGCCCCGCGTCGCCGACACCGTCGTCCAGCCCTGCACGGCCTTCGGCCGCGTGGTGTCGAAGACCTCCAGCTCGTTCATCCGCTCGAAGGCGAAGGCCGCCGAGCCGCGCTCGCCGTCGATCTCGATGCGGCAGTCGTTGCGGTGGCCCTGCGCGCAGCGGCTCGCCTCGAAGGTCCCCACGGCGCCGCTCGCGAAGCGGGCCATGAAGGCCAGCGCGTCGTCCACCGTCACGGCGTCCTTGCGGCGGCTGCCGGGCGCCACGGGACGGCGCTTCGTGAACGTCTCGGCCACGGCGCACACCTCGGCGATCTCGTCGCCCGTGACGTGGCGCGCCAGGTCCACGAGATGCGCGTTCAGGTCGCCGTGTGCGCCCGAGCCCGTCACCTCCTTGCGCAGCCGCCAGCGCATGGGCGCCCGCGGGTCGCACAGCCAGCCCTGGAGGTAGCTCGCGCGCACGTGGAAGACCCGCCCGACCTTGCCCTTCCGCACCAGCTCGCGCGCGAGCATCACGGCGGGGCAGCGGCGATAGCAGAAGCTCACCTGGTGCTTCACCCCCGCCTTCCGCACGGCCCGCAGCATCCTCAGACACTCCGCCGCATCCATCGCGAGCGGCTTCTCGCACAGGATGTGCTTGCCGGCCTTCGCCGCGTCGACGGCCATCTGCGCGTGCAGGCGGTTCGGCGTGCAGATATCGACGACATCGATGTCGTCGCGGGCCAGCAGCTCGCGGTAGTCCTGGGTATGGCTCTGCCATCCCCACTGCTCGGCCACGTCGGCCACGTCGTCGCCGATGCCGCACAGCATCCGCATCACCGGCTTCGCGCCCAGCTTGGGAAAGAACGCCGCCACGTCGAGCCACGCCTGGCTGTGCGCCCGGCCCATGAACTGGTGGCCGATCAGCCCGATCCCCAGTTCCCTCGCCGCGAGCAAGCCGCTGCCCTCCGTGGCATGCTCTCCCTGCGCAGATCCACAGGCGAGACTCCTCCAGGCCAGACGCTACTATAGACGGGCTTGCGGGTCAAGTCAAGCGAACTTGACCCGGCCGCGGAGCCGCCTTGACCGCCCGGTGCCCGGGGGCTATGATCGGCGCCCGGAGCGACATTGCCCCCGCAGGCTGGCCCCGACGCAGGGCCGAACGGGACGGGAGACGGCGATGGACAAGGTGCGGATCGGCTTCGTCGGCGTCGGCGCGATGGGGCAGATGGCCCATCTGCGGAACTACGCCGACCTCCCCGACTGCGAGGTCGTGGCCATCGCCGAACTGCGGCCCGAGACGGCGGAGCTCGTGGCACGACGCTACGGCATCGCGAAGGTCTACCGCGACCATCGGGCGATGCTCGAGGCCGAGGAGCTCGACGGCGTCGTGGCCAGCCAGCCCTACGCCCACCACGCCGCGCTCCTGCCCGAGATCTACCCCCACGTGCGGCACGTGTTCACCGAGAAGCCGCTTGCCGTCTCCGTCGAGGCGGGCGAGCGGCTCGTCGCCGCGGCGGCCGAGGCCGGCTGCGTCCACATGGTCGGCTACAACAAGCGCAGCGACCCCGCCACGGCCCTGGCGAAGCGGGTGATCGACCAGTGGCGGACGACGGGCCAGTGGGGCGCCATGACCTACGTCCGCATCGCCATGCCGCCAGGGGACTGGATCTGCGACGGCTTCCGCGGCCGCCTCGACGCCGGCGACAAGCCCGCCCGCGACCTCGTGCTCGAAGGCAAGCCCGACGGCATGAGCGACGACGTCTTCCGCCGCTACAACGCCTTCGTCAACTACTACGTCCATCAGGTCAACCTGCTCCGCCACCTGCTCGGCGAGCCGTACCGCGTGACCCACGCCGACCGCAACGGCCGCCTGCTCGTCGCCGCGACCGAGAGCGGGGTGACCGGCATCATCGAGATGGCCGCCTACAGCACGAAGCTCGCCTGGGAGGAGACGTCCCTCACCTGCTTCGAGCGCGCCACCGTCCGCCTCGCCTTGCCCGCCCCGCTCGCACGCAACCGAGCAGGCTCGGTCGAGGTCTACACCGACGGGGGCGACGCCCAGCCGCCGCAGCACACCCGTCCCCACCTGCCCTGGCGGGGTGCCATGCTCGCCCAGGCCGACAACTTCCTCAAGGTCTGCCGAGGCGACGCCCCGCCACCCTGCGACGCCGCCGAGGCGCTCGAGGACCTCAAGATGGCCCGCGACTACATCCGCCTGTTCACCGGGGAGTAACCGATCGAGAGACGTCGTTGCCATTGGAGGGACGAGAACCGTGCCAGCAAGACATAGAACCATCCATGAGGCTGTGCAGGCCTTTGACCGGGAATCCGAGCGCGATCACTTGGAGATGGGTGAGCGCGAACGGGAAGAGATTCTGCAACGTTTTCCTCTCGCTGACTGGCCGACGCTGCCGTTGGAGCGCTACGCCATTGGCCACGAGGGAACGCGGGATTCGTTCTGCTACTGGATGGAGTGGGGCAGTAAGCACATCTGCAGCATGGGGGGGGCTCGGCCCGCAAGCACATCATCTACGCGAAGAACAAGGGCGAGAGCTGGTACTTCGACGATCAGACCTACAGCAGCGTGGAGCAGGCGTGGGAAGCCGTGCGTGCGGGCTTTGTCGAGGCATTCGAGGCGGCGGCAGCGGGGCGATGGGTGGAGATCGACGACATCGCGGCCATCAGCACCGGCTCGGCGCTCCGCACGAAGGCGCTGCACGTCTACTTCCCCGACGAACTGGTGCCCATCTCGTCGGGCGATCACATCCGCCACTTCCTCCGTGCTTTGGGGCGCCCGGAAGGGGAGGAGCGCACTTGGGGCACGGTGCGCCTCAATCGCGCTCTCCTCGCCGCGGTGCGCGACATCCCCGAGATCGGCCAGTGGTCTACCCAAGAGATGATGCAATTGCTCTACGCGTGGGCCGATCCGCGCGAGGTGAAGCGGATCGTCAAGATCGCTCCTGGCAAGGGAGCGAGGTTCTGGGAGGACTGCCTCAGCGGTGGCTACATCTGCGTGGGCTGGGATGAGATCGGCGACCTGCGGGAGTTCGACTCAAAGGAGAGCTTCAGGGCCGCATTCGACGACGTGTTCGGCGAACTGCACAAGCAGCACAAGCCGACTCTGCGGAAGAAGGCGAACGAAGTCTGGATGCTGATGGAGTTGGAGCCCGGCGACATCGTGGTGGCGAACCAGGGAACATCCCGCATACTCGCTGTCGGCGAGGTGGTCGAGCCCGGCTACGACTGGCTGCCAGAGCGCGGCGAGCACAAGCACATCGTCCACGTCCAGTGGGACACCCGCTATGCGACTGAGATTGAGCCGCAGAAGAAGTGGGCCTTTATGACCGTTGCCAAGGTGTCGGCTTCGCTCTACGCGAAGATCGTGAAGGGACGACCCACATCCACGGTCGAGCCCATCTTTGCCGAGATCGCCAGGGCGCTGGATCGCAAAGGCCAAGTCGTCCTCTATGGGCCGCCGGGAACATGCAAGACGTATGCGGCTCGACGCTTCGCGGTGTGGTGGTTGCTGCGCGAGTTGGGCGAAGACGAACCCACAGCGGCGCTGGCCAACGAAGACGCGTTTGCGTTTGCCGAGAAGCGGCTGTCCACTACGCAGGTCGCGCGCCGCGTGTGGTGGGTTGTCGCGAACCCCTCCGAGTGGACATGGGACGTGTTGTTCCAGGAGGGTCAGGTCGAGTACCGATACGGACGCCTGCGCCGCAACTACCCACTGGTCCAGCAGGACGATCTGGTTGTTGGCTACCAGGCGACCCCCGATCTCAGGATCCGCGCGCTCGCCAAAGTGACCGAGCCTCTCCACACCACGTCCTCAGGTGAGCCGAAGATCACCCTGGCGCCCGTCACGCGCATCGAAGGACCCTCCTACGCCGAATTATCAGCTGACCCCATTCTGGGCCACTCCGAGCCGATGCGGTTCCGCAACCAAGGCACGCTGTTCGCTTTGAGCCGCGAGGAGGCAGAGCATCTGCTGTCGCTCCTCGCCGAGCGGCAGCCCGAGGTCCAGCAGGTTGCCGAGCCGGACACAGGAATTGGCCACCTGACCTGGATGACCTTCCACGCGTCCTACAGCTACGAGGACTTCATCGAAGGCTTCCGGCCGGTGGACACGGGCGGTGGATCGCTGGTCCTGCGGCTGGAGGACGGCGCATTCAAGCGGGTGTGTCGAGAGGCCCAGGCCAACCCTGACAAGCCGTACCTGGTGGTCATCGACGAGATCAACCGCAGCAACATCGCCAAGGTGCTCGGCGAGCTAATCACCCTGCTGGAAAGGGATAAGCGTGGGCTGCTGCTAACCTTGCCGCAAAGCAAGGAGCCCTTCGCGATCCCGCCGAACGTCTTCGTACTTGGCACCATGAACACAGCGGACCGCAGCATCAAACAGCTCGATACGGCGCTGCGGCGCCGGTTCGCGTTCCTCGAGCTGATGCCAGATATCGAGCTCCTGCGGGGCGCGCGGGTGGGCAACCTTCCGCTGGACGAGTTCCTTGAGCAACTGAACCGCCGTATCGCGGAACGCGAGGGCCGCGAGAAGCAGATCGGTCACTCCTACCTCCTCGATGATGGCGAGCCCATCAGCGACCCCGACGAGTTCGCACGCCGTTTTCGTCAGGAGATCCTGCCCCTCCTCCAGGAGTACTGCTACGACGAATACGCGTCCCTTGCCGAGTATATCGGGGAGGGCCTGGTTAACGCAGAGGCCCAGGTGCTTAACTCCGAGGCGCTCAACGACCCTGACCAACTGCTCGAGGCCCTCGAACGCGAGTTCCGTCAGACTGGAGACGAGGCGTGAGGCTTCGCGTGGGGCAAGGCGATGTGGTCGTGTCGGTGCAGGAATGGCGCACCGTGGAACTGCCCGGCATGTCGCTGTCAGAGGACGACCGACGCCTTGCCGTCTCGCTTGGATCCAGCGCCAGGCTGGTGGTTGAGGAGTTGCGCGACGGCGTGCGTGTGTCGGCTCGATCATGGGTCGGTGTGGTGCGGTTCACCCGCTTCGAGGTCAGGGTCGAGCCGAAGCTCGCGGGAGGCAATCTCGGCTTGGTCGACATGCTGGACTATGCCTCGGGGCTCGGGGGGTTGTGGCCGCCGCGGACACAGCGTCTCCACTGGCTGGAGGCTGGTGACCCCAGCCTGTTCGATGTGATCGCGGCGCTGTTGGCCAACGCCTGCGAGCGGCTCGTCCGCGGCGGGATCCTCTCGGACTACAGGGAGGTCGAGGACGACCTGCCCGTGGTGCGTGGCAGGCTACTGGCGCAGAGGCAGCTCACCCGCCGGTTCGGCCGCGTCGACCGGCTCGAATGCCGCTACGATGAGTACGTGACCGACGTTCTCGAGAATCAGATCCTAGCGGCCGCGCTCACCCTCTGCCGACAGCGCGTCAGCGACGCCACAGTGGCGCTGCGCGTGCGACGACTTCAGAAGCTCTTCTGTGAGGTGTGCTCCCACGATGGGCTCGATCTTGCTCGGGCGCGCGCCGAGGTCTGCTACAATCGCATGAGCGACGCGTACCGTGAGCCCCACAGCCTATCGTGGCTGGTGGCCGACGGCCTCGGTGTGAAGGACCTCTTCCAGGGACGGTCTGCGCGCTGCTTCGCCTTCCTCCTCGACATGAACCGGCTCTTCGAGTGCTTCCTGACGAAGTGGCTTCGGTGGGTCTTTGCGGGCAGCCGGTTCCGTGTGCACGCGCAGCGCCAGGACAGGTCCATTGTGTGGGACGCCGACAGCAACACCTCCTTCAAGCGCGTGGTCCCCGACATTCTGATCGAGCCAGTCGGGGCGCGAGCGGGTCGGCTCCCCGTCGACGCCAAGTATAAGCTCTACGAGGCCGCCGGTGTGCCGTCCGCCGACATCTATCAGGCCTTTCTCTACGCCTTCGCCTACGCGCCCGAACCTGAGGCGCGCGTGCCCGCCGCCTTTCTCTTCTACCCTGCGTCGGGGCCGAGCGGTGGCAGCCGACGGCTGCTCATCCGACGACACCGCGGCGGCACCGGCGCGACCATCGTTGTGGCCCCCGTGCACATCCCCACGGCGCTTGCGGAGGCGCGCACGGGCCGGCCGGGCGCATTGGCGGACCAGGTCCGTGCAGCGATGGGCCTACACTTGGCTGCGTCTCTCTCGTGAAGGAGTCAGCAACGTGCGGAACCGAGCGGAGTCATCAGGCAAGCCCAACGTCGTGTTCGTGATCACCGACGACCAGGGGTATGGCGACCTGGGGTGCCACGGGAATCCCGTCATCCAGACGCCCCATCTCGACAGGATGCACGGCGAGAGCGTGCGGCTGACGAACTACCACGTGGGGCCGACGTGCGCGCCGACCCGTGCAGGGCTGATGACGGGCAGGTACTGCAACTGCACCGGCGTGTGGCACACGATCGGCGGCCGCTCGCTCATCCGCCGCGACGAGGTGACGATGGGCGACGTGTTCCGGGCCGGCGGCTACGTGACCGGGATGTTCGGCAAGTGGCACCTGGGCGACAACTATCCGTTCAGGCCCCACGAGCGGGGGTTCGACGAGGCCCTCTTCCACGGCGGCGGCGGCGTGAGCCAGACGCCCGACTTCTGGGGCAACGACTACTTCGACGACACCTACTTCCGCAACGGCGAGCCCGAGCCGACCCAGGGCTACTGCACCGACGTGTGGTTCGCCGAGGCCCTGAAGTTCATCGAGCGTCACCGCGACGAGCCCTTCTTCTGCTATCTGTCGACCAACGCGCCCCACGGCCCCTACCTCGTCGGCGACGGCTACAGCGCGCGCTACCGCGGCCAGGTGCCCCACAAGCGCGCCAACTTCTACGGGATGATCACCTGCATCGACGACAACATGGGCCTGCTCCGCGCCAGGCTCGCGGAGCTGGGCCTCGCCGACAACACCATCCTGATCTTCATGACCGACAACGGCACGGCCTGCGGCGTGAGCCTCGACGGGGAGCAGTTCGTCACCGACGGCTACAACGCGGGGATGCGCGGGATGAAGGGCTCGGAGTACGACGGCGGCCACCGCACGCCGCTCTTCATGCACTGGCCCGCCGGCGGCCTCACCGGCGGCCGCGATGTGACCCGCCTGACCGCCAACATCGACATGCTGCCGACCCTCGCCGAGATGTGCGGCATCGAGGTGCCCGCCGAGGCCGAGGTCTACGGCACGAGCATCGTCCCGCTCCTGCGCGGCGACGACGCCGAGTGGCCCGACCGCATCGTCGTCACCGACTCCCAGCGGGTCGAGCACCCGATCAAGTGGCGCAAGAGCGCGGCCATGACCGACCGCTGGCGGCTGGTCAACGGCGCCGAGCTCTACGACGTCCCCGCCGACCCCGAGCAGCGCCGCGACGTCGCCGCCGACCACCCCGACGTGGTCGAGCGCCTGCGCGAGCATTACGAGCGCTGGTGGGAGCTGGTCTCCCGACGCTTCGACCACTACGTGCCCGTCGTCGTCGGCACCGAGCACGAGACCGAGACCGACCTGACGACCCACGACTGGCACGGCGACGCCTGCGCCTGGAACCAGGGGCACGTCCGCTCGGGCCTGGCCTGCAACGGCTTTTGGGCGATCGACGTCGCCGAGGCCGGCACCTACGAGCTCGAGCTGCGCCGCTGGCCCAAGGAGCTCGACCACCCCATCACCGCCGGCCTGCCTGGCAAGGTCGTCGATTGGTTCACCGGCGGCGAGGCCCTGCCGCTCACCGAGGCCAGGCTCCAGGTCGGCGACGAGGAGCAATCGAGGCCGATCCCGCCCGACGCGAAGGGCGTGGTCTTCACCCTCGACCTGCCTGCCGGCGAGACGCGGCTCCAGACGTGGCTGACCGATGGCGCCGACCTCAGCCTTGGGGCCTACTACGTCTACGTGCGCCGCGTCGGGTAGCGGCCCCAAACCGTGCGAGGGCATGCGATGCCTGACACTCCCGAGCCTGTGGCGAACGGCAACGGTGGGGATGTCTCTGCCCTGGCGGGCTCGCTCGTGACGATATCGCGGCGGCTGGCCGACGCGCTGCCGGACATCACCGACGAGGCCGCGCGGGACGAG
Source organism: uncultured bacterium (assembly GCA_965603035.1). Taxonomy (GTDB): domain Bacteria; phylum Planctomycetota; class PUPC01; order DSUN01; family DSUN01; genus CAZDNN01. The sequence goes on along the minus strand of CBFDBL010000016.1, from coordinate 13,896 downwards.
CTGGCCACGTCGCTGGCGAGCGTCCGCGAGGTGAGCAAGTCGCTGCGGACCATCGCCCTGCTCTACGATCCCGAGCACGCGCGCCTCTTCGCGCTCCACGGCGGCGGCCTGCGGCGGCTCGTCGAGGCCATGGGCGGGCTCGCCGCCGACCTGACCGAGGCCAATCAGCACGCCGCCGCCCGGCTCGACCAGCACGTCGAGGCGCTCGAGCGCATCACCGAGCTGCCCGAGGGCGACATCGCCGACAGGCTCCAGGCCACCGTGGCCGAGGCCCGGGCCATGGCGGCCGAGATGTTCGAGCGCTTCCAGGGCATCTCGGGCAAGGTCGCGCGCGCCGTCGAGAGCGCCGGCGCCATGGAGCGCGAGCTGCGCGAGGCGCGCGAGAAGGCGCTCCTCGATGCCGTCACCAGGCTTCACAGCCGCGTCGCCTTCGACGAGCGGCTGCGCCAGGCTGTCGCGGAGGGCGACCGCGGCGGGCCCTGGTGTCTGCTGCTCATCGAAATGGACGCGATGGAGCGGCTGGTCGAGACCCACGGGGGGGTGCTCGGCGACGCGCTGCTCTACCAGCTCGCTCGCCTGGTCGAGGGGGCCGTGCCGCTGGGTGAGGGCAGGGCGTTCCTGGCGCGGTACGCCGGCCAGGAGTTCGCGCTGATCCTCCTCGGGGTGGGTCTGGCCGAGGCCCGCGAGCTGGCCGAGCGCGTCCGTGAGGCCGCTGCTGCCGGCCGTTGGCAGCAGCGGGAGAGACCGGAGTTCGGCGTCGTGCGTGTGACGGTGAGCGTCGGCGCCGCGCAGTTCAAGCCAGGCGACACGGTGGCGAGTCTCGTCGGCCGGGCCAACGAGGCTCTCCGTCAGGCCCACGGTGCCGGCGGCAACGCCGTGGCCACCGCCTAGTCGCCCGCGCCCTTCCCCAGCGCGATCGCTCGGTCCATGACCAGCAGCGGATGCGCGAGCAGCGGCAGGTCGGGGAGGGCCCAGCGCTCGCCCTCGCGCGTGGCCCCCTCGATGGCGTAGACCCTCGCCGTAACGGGATCGACGAGCACGGGCTCGGCGAGCCCAACCTCGCTCGCGCCAGCCACCGACAGGGAGATGCGGCGCGGCGGCCGGCAGCCACCAGGCGACGATGGCCTTGCCGCCGCGAAGGAAGGTCGCGGCGTGGGTGGGCATCGGCACCTCGGGGGGCGGGACGTTGCGCTCGATGCTGTATTTCAGTTTGGCGAGCTTCGTCTCGGCATCGAACAGGGCGCAGAGGCACTGGTAGGCCCGGAACGACGGCTTGGGGGTGTAGTCGGTGCCGCGGAGGAGGCCCTTGAAGTTGGTCTTGCCCGTGCCGCCGCGGCCCCAGTTGTAGTTGACCATGTCCACGGTGTGGAAGTAGGAGGTCAGCTCGACGCCGAGGCTCAGGTCGGTGAGGATGCGGCGGGTCAGCCACTTGGCCTGCCGCTCCTCCGTCCACGGCAGGGTGCCCATGGCGCCGACGCCGCCGCGCTGCGAGGGCGCGCCGTTCTCGCCCTGCCAGAGCCGGATTCTCGGGTTGCGCCTGGCGAGCAGCGCCCGCCACGCGGCAAGGGTCTTCGCGTAGCCGCCGCCTTCGGGCACCGCGCGGTAGGGATGGTAGGTCACCTTGTCCACGAGATCGGCCATCCCCGCCTCGAGGCACTGCTGGAGGTAGCTGGTCGGCATGCCCGCGTAGGCGCCGCCGATGATGACCGCGTCCTTCACCTCCGCGCGGATGACCGGCGCCGTGAGCCTGACCAGCTCGACGTATTGAGCGGCGTTCGGCTTCCTCGGCTTCCAGAAGGCGCCCGAGTGGTTCGGCTCGTTCCAGATCTCGTAGTGGCGGACGCGGTCGCGGTATCGTCGGGCGATGGTGCGGGTGTAGCGCAGCCAGGCGGCCCGGGCCGCGTCGTCGAAGAGGGGCACCCAGCCGACGGCCGACACGTCGGGCGCATCGGGCGTGTAGAGCCGATTGCCGTAGCTGATGCTGAACCACGGCTGGATGCCGATCCGCCGCAGACTGTCCACGACGGCATCGAGCCAGGCGAAGTCGTAGGTGCCTTTCGTCGCCTCGGTCCGCGCCCAGCCGGTCTGGACCCGCGCCCACTTCACCCCGAGCTGTGCCAAGTGCTTGTAGGTGCGCTCGGGCTGGAATAGCTTGCGGTCGAGCGTCTCGAAGCCGACCGACAGCGGCGAGGCCGCGATGGCCTTCGACGGCCGCGGCGCCACCGTGCCGATGACCGCCATCCCCTCGAAGGGCGAGGGCGGCGGCTCGATCTCGATCTCGCGGTTGCTGACCGCCGCCAGATGGGGGATGCCGTGGGTGCCGTTCGGCTTCTTGTCCGCGTTCGGCGGGATGGTGACGGTGCCCTCCGGGAACTTCTTGAGATAGACGGTGTCGGTGTGGTTGCCCTGGTGCCCCTTCCACTCGGCGGCGAAGTTGGTCTTGCGCCAGCCCTTGAGCGGGCGGGCGTACCCCTGGCAGTCGTGGACGAAGAGGTAGACGACCGCGTCGCGATCGACGGCGAAGCTGTAGCCCCTGCCCGGCTGCTTGATCTCGCCGCGGGGGACGACCGCGCACGGCAGGCCCTCGAGCTCCGCCGGCACGCGGAGGAAGCGGTACATGTCGGCGCAGCGCTTCGCCTTTGGCCCGAGCTTGCCCGTCTCGGCGCCGAGGCCGGCCGGCAGACTGCTGATCGTGACGAGCTCGCCTGCATCGGCTGTCAGCCCTGCCAGGGCAAGCAGAGCAGTGGCCGCAGCGATTCGCGCCATCGCTCTCTGCTCCTGTGTGTTTGGATCACCGGCAGTTGACGAAGTAGAAGCCGTAGTCTTCGATGAGCTGGCTGTTCGGGTGCTTGGGGTCCGTCGTCTTGAGTTCGGCGAGGCCAAGGACGAACTCCCGGCCGTCCGACTTGCGGCGGCACAGCGCGCCGATGTCCTCGTCGAAGTAGAGCATCCACTGGGAAGAGGCGTCGGTGTCGATGGCCAGCAGATCGTATCGGTCGCGGAACGATGGCTGGGTTCGCCGCAACCGCTTGTGCTCTTCTCCGCTGCCCGGACCGATGACGTAGAACTCCTCCCAGTCGAAGTCCTCGCAGCCTGTGACCTCGCACGGCAGCGCCAGATGCCGTTTGAGGTGGGCGCAGAAGCGTTCCACGCCCTCGGAGAAGTCGGCGTGCTCGAGGTCTCCCACGATCGCTTCCACGCGGGCCTCTTGAGGGCTTCTCATCGTCGGTTGCCTCTCTCTGCCAGGGGAGAGATCACTCGAACACGGCGATGGCCTCGGGCGGCGCGTCGCGCTCGCGCAGCCAGGCGAGCAGGCGCCGATGGAGGCGCTGGGCGATGCGCGGGTGCTTCTTGATGACGTTGTGCTCGGCGTACGGGTCCTTGCGCAGGTCGAAGAGCTCGGGCGTGCGCCGCATGCCGCAGGGCGCGTAGGCCCAGCGGTCGGTGTAGACGACCGGGGTGGTGGGGCCGCGGCCCCCGAGCGAGCGGATGTGGGAGGCGGTGATGGCGACGTCGTGGATCGGCTCGGCCGACTCGCCCCGGAGCAGCGGGGCGAAGGAGCGGCCGTGGAAGGGCTCGGGCGGCTCGACGGCGAAGCCGCACAGGTCGAGCAGCGTGGGCAGGATGTCGGGCGGCTGGAGCAGCGCATCGACCTCGCTGCCGCCCGCCAGGCCGGGCGCGGCGATGAGGAAGGGGATGTGGGCGACCTCGGGGTAGATCGGCCAGGGGCGGTCGTCGCGGTGGTTGATGTTCGTCTTGCCCGTGCGGTTGTGCTCGCCGAGGCTCATCCCGTGGTCGGTGGTGAAGATGACGACCGAGCGGTCCCAGAGGGCGAGGTCGTCGATCTTCTGGAGCACGCGTCCGACCCACCGGTCCACGAGCTCGGCCTCGGCGCAGTAGTGGGCGCGCAGGTTGCGCAGCTCGGCCTTCGTCAGGTTGCTCGCCTTCCCGTAGTTCGGGTGGATCATCGCGGGGCCGCGGTACTTCGGGTCGTACTTGCGGACCATGTACTCGGGCGGGTCCCACGGCTCGTGCGGGTCGAAGAAGTCGGCCCAGAGGAAGAAGGGGTCGTGGCCGGAGTTCTCCTCGAGCCAGTGGCAGACGAGCCGGGCGGTGCGGGGCGCGAAGCGGTCGTCCTCGTGGCGCCAGAGCTGGTTGGTCCAGCGGGCGATGTCGGGCAGGTTGCGGCCCTGGAAGTGACGGCCGTCGCGGGTCTTCTCGGGCGGCATGGTCTGGGCGATCGGCGTGTTCATCCGCAGGAAGAAGGTATCGCCCTCCTGGCCGCGGGTCACGTAGGCGCCGTGGAAGCCCTGGTCGAAGTCGGCCTTGAACAGGTGTGGGCAGTCGCACAGGAGCTGGGTCACGTAGCCCGCCTTGCCCAGGATCTGCGGCAGGTGGTTCGGGCTGCTCGCCAGCCGGCTCTGCCAGCCGTACCACGGCCAGCCGAAGCGCCCGGTCGTCGTGTCGGTGCGGTGGGGGATGGTGGGGAAGCTCGAGGTGTACATGCGGGACAGGCTGACGGCCCGTTCGGCGAAGGCGTCGAGGCACGGGGTGCGCACAGGCATCGCCGCGCGGTCGAACAGGTTGTCGTAGCGGAAGGTGTCGGAGATGATCAGGATGACGTTCAAGGTCTCTTCTCCTCTCTCTGCGCTCAGAGCAGGGTACCGAGCTCCTCGAGCCGCTTCCGGATGTCGAGCTGGTTGGGGCACTTCTCCTCGCAGGCGCCGCACTGGGTGCAGTTGGTCGGCTTCTGCTCGTCGGGCAGCTTGCGGAGGGCGTCGGCGGCCCAGTCCTCGAGTCCCCACACCTTCCAGTGCTGCCAGATGTTCATGAGCTGCCAGATCTCGAGGCCCTCGGGGCACTCGGCGCAGTAGCGGCACGAGGTGCAGACCTGGTCGCCGAGCCCCTCGCGCAGGCGGTCCAGCCCCGCGCACATCTCCTCCCAGTCGGCGTCCTGCGGGTCGAAGCTCCCGACGGTCTCGACGTTCTCCTCGAGCATCGCCATCGTGTTCATGCCCGAGCAGGCCGTCGAGATGTTCGGGTTCGAGAGCACGAACCGCAGGCTCATGGCCGGCGTCGGCAGGTCCATGCCGATCGCCTCCCCGAGCACCTCGCTCGAGCACGCCAGCACGCCGCCCGCCACGGGGCACATGGCCACGACCCCGACGCCCAGCTCGCCCGCGCGGGCGAGCAGCGGCTCGTACTGGCGGTGGATCAGGTTGTAGGGCACGGTGAAGGAGTCGAACAGGCCGGTCTCGATGACGCGGATGAAGTTCTCGGGCTTGTCGTGCCCCGTGAAGCCGACGCACTTGATGAGGCCCTCGTCCTGCGCCCGGCGGACCGCGTCGAGCACGCCGCCGCGCTTGAGCAGGTGGGGCAGCTTCGCCCACGAGAACCAGCCGACCTGGAAGAACTTGAAGTGGCTGAGCCCCAGGATGTCGAGCTGCCGCTCGATCTCGGCGCGGAACAGGTAGGCCGACTTGTTCGGGTCGATGCCCTCCTTGCCCGAGACGATGACCCCCTCGGTCTTGCCCTTGAGGCCGGGGGCCGTACGGTGCTGGCACGTGCCGCCGAGGTAGTAGCGGGTCGTCTCGAAGTAGTTGATGCCGAGGTCGATGGCCCGCGAGATCATCTTCTCGTTGAGCTCGGGGTCGTCCTTGAGTCGCATGCAGCCGAAGGCGAGCGCCGAGACGTGGTAGCCCGTCTTGCCGAAGGGCCTGTAGCGCATCGTCTCGTCCTTGCGGATGAGCGGCTCGGCGTGCGTCGGCCTCATGATCGCCATCCGTTCGCTCCTTTCCTCACTTGGGCGAATGCGTCGGGCAGTCTAGCGCAAGGCGGCTGACGGTGCAACGCGGGCCGGGCGCGACTTGACGGCACGCGCGCTGCGGGGTACCCTGCCCGCTGCGGAGGGGGTGGTCGAGGATAGCGTTGTGTGTGCGTTGCGATACCCGTTGCTCGGGCTGGAGGCGACGCTCGCCGATGAGGCGTGCGAGCGGGTCGAGCTGCGCGCGGCCTCGGGCGAGGCGCTGACGGCGTTCGCGCGGGAGGCCGGGGATACGTGGCTTCCCGACGATCCTGAGGCGGAGGCGATCCACGGTGCGGAGCTGGTGGCGCGCCTCCAGGCGGCGTTGGGTGCGACGTGTGCGTGCGTCGCCTGCTGCCTGGGCGGGGAGGAGGTGGTCTACGCGCTCGAGCGCGGCGCGGTGAGCATCCGTCGCGTGCCGCGTGCCGCGGCGCGCGGCGCGGAGGGTGCCGCGGCGGATCTCCAGCGGGTGGCCGAGGCGCTGGGCATCCCGAAGTCGCGGCGGCGGGCGAAGCTCCAGCAGGCCGCGCAGTTCGGCCGCATCGTCGGGGACGCGCTCACCGGGCGGAAGGTGCGGAGCCTGCGGGTGCTCGACTGCGCGTGCGGCCGCAGCTACCTGGGGTTCGTGCTCGTCGAGCTGCTCGCCGCGCGGGGTTGCGAGGTGACGCTCCACGGGGTGGACTCGAACCCGACGCTGGTCGAGAAGTGCCGCGGCATCGCGGCGGCCCTCGCGTGGGAGCACTGCGACTTCGAGGCCGCCGACCTGGCGGCCTACGGCGTCGAGCCCGAGTCCTACGACCTCCTGGTCTCGCTCCACGGCTGCGACACCCTCACCGACCACGCCATCCGCGTGGCGTGCGAGGCGCGGGTGCCGCTGCTGTTCGTGGCGCCCTGCTGCCAGCACGAGCTGCGCCACCAGCTCGGCGAGCACCCGCTGGCGTGGGTCGGCCGCTACGGCCTGCTCGAGCAGCGCCTCGCCGACGTGCTCACCGACGCGTTCCGCTGCCTGGTGCTCGAGGCGCTCGGCTACCAGGTCAAGGTCCTGCGCTTCACCGCACCCGACGTCACGCCCAAGAACCTCCTGCTCCAGGCTCGCCTGACCGCCGGCTGCCGCCAGGGGCGCGCGCGCGACGCCGTCGCGTTCCTGCGCCAGTTCGGCGTCCGCCCCACCCTTGCCCCGCTGCTCGAGCGGGCGGGCGTCACCGTCCCGAGGCAATGAGCTGCGCGCGCGGGCGGGGTCGGCGGGCCCGCAGGGGGCCTGCTCAGGCCTGCGGCAGGCTGCGGAGGACGAGCAGGGTCAGGTCGTCCTGCTGTGGGAGGGAGTCGTCGCTGGCGCGGAGGACGTCGCTGAGGATCTCGTCGCAGATGTCGTCGGCGCCGCACTGGTGGTGCGCGCGGTGGACGTCGTAGAGGCGCTGGACGCCGTACTGGTCGCCGCCGGGCAACGGGGCCTCGGTGAGGCCGTCGGTGTAGGCGACGAAGGACCAGTCGGCGGCGGTGAGTTGGACGCGCGCGGGCGTGAGCGAGCGGCCTGGGAAGCTGCCCCAGGGGAACGAGCAGGCGTCCTCGACGGGCTCGAGCACGGCGTTGCCGCAGCAGATCGACGGCCACGGGTTACCCGCGCTGAGCAGGGTGAGCGAGCGGTCGGCGAGGTCGCAGAGGCCGACGACGCCGGTGACGAAGGTCTCGCCGTGGCCGCTGGCCTCGACGGCGTGGTGGATGTGGCGGTCGAGCGCCGCCAGGTCCCAGCCGGCCTGGACGCCGGTGCGGAAGACGGCCTGGACGCCCGACATGAGGAGCGCGGCGGACAGGCCGTGGCCCATGACGTCGGCGACGATGAAGAGCACGCGCCCCGGGGCGAGGAGCTGGAAGTCGTAGTAGTCGCCGCTGACGCGGGAGGCGGGGACGTTGTCGGCGGCGATCTCGATGTGGGGGTCGAGGGCGCGGTGCTCGGGGAAGAGCTGTAGCTGGATCTGGCGTGCGGCGCTGAGCTCGCGGTTGAGCTCGTCGGCGTCGCGCCGTGCGCCCTGGAGCTCGAGGTTCTCCCACACGAGTGCGGCCTGGCGGGAGAGCAGCGAGAGGTACTCGACGGTCTCCTCGTGGGCCTGCGGGCGGCCCGGTGCGAACTCGATGTAGACGTGGCCGAGCCGCCGCTCGCCCGCCTTCACGGGGAACAGCAACGAGTTGGACGCGCCCTTGCTCATGAAGGTGGATCCGGTGGTGGCGAGGGCGTCGAGCTTCACGGCGATGCTGCCATCGAGCGCGCCGACCCGCGGCACGAGCAGTTGCGGCAGGTCGGCCCCGTCGGCCTCGCGGCCCGCGCCGTCGGTCACGATGGGCCACTGGCACGGCTCGAGATCCTCGCGGCCCACGGCGATCCGCTTGGGACGCAGCAGCGAGCAGAACTCCTGCGCGAGCGCGCCCAGCAGCGCCGCCGTCCCGGCACAGCGGCTCAGCCGCCGCCCCGCCTCGTGCAGCCGCGTCAGGGTGCGGGCGGGGATCATCCGATCCGCCTCGAAGCTCGAGCGATCGACGACCACCGAGGCCGCATCGGACGGCACGATCTCGACCTCCGAGCCACCGAGCGATGTCGCCGCCGTCTCGCCAGCCGTCCGCAGCACCAGGCGGTGTGGCCCGAGGCCGATCACGTCGCCGTCGCTGAGCGTCGCCACCTCGACCCGACGACCGTTCACGAACGTGCCGTTCGAGCTCCCCAGGTCGATCACCTGCCACTGCCCCTCGGACCCCCGCTCGATCCGGGCGTGGCGCCGCGAGACGTAGGCGCCAGGGAGCTGCTCGTCCGACCCCGCGCCGCGGCCGAACTGTATCCGCGCCGCACGCAGCGGGATCCGGCGCACGGGCTCCCCGGGGCTCGTCAGCTCGAGGTAGTCGGCAAGGGGACTCACCAGCGTTCCTCACTCCCCGCAGGCACTCCGCGCAGTGTACTCCGCAGCAGGTCAAAGTCAAGGCGCCGAGCGCCCTTCCCTCCGCCGGTGGCGGTAGACCCAGATCTCCTCGGTGTTGTAGGTGACCAGGGCGTTGTGGTGGGGGTCGTAGTAGCCGGCGGGGGGCCACCAGGTGCCTTTGCGGGGCGGCGGGCCGTCCACGGCGACGGTGCGCCAGGTGCCGCGGGCGAGGGTGAGCTCGCGGACGATGCAGGGCGAGCGCTTGCGCGACTGGGTCTCGGGGCCGGGCTGCACGAGCAGGAAGGCGTCGGCGGCCGTGTCGTAGACGAACACCGAGCGGCCGTGGAAGCCCTGCGTCGCGGGGTCGTCCACCAGGAGGGACCACTCGTTGCGGACGATGTCGTAGACCCAGGCCTTGGACTTGGCCAGGGCGACCAGCTTCTTGTCCCTGGTGCTGTAGGCCACGCCGATCTCGCCCTTGGGCGACAGGCCGGCCTTGACCAGCTCGCCGACCGTCTTGCCGCCGTTGGGCCGCAGCTCGGCCCACACGTTGGCCCTGGCATCGAACGTCCACATCTCCAGCGCGGGCGGCGCCACGTTCCACACGGCCACGTAGTAGAGCGACTTGCCGAGGTCGGGGATGTAGTGGAGCGTCGCGCCCATCCCGCGCAGCGGCGGATGCGGCGTGCCCTCGGCGACCACCTGCTTCGCCCACGTGCCGGCCGCCGGCTCGTACATCCAGACCTTGGTCGTCGGCTTCTGGCGCGCCGCCAGCCCGCCGTGGTCCTGCCCGGCGAACTCGGCGTACCAGCGCAGGTTGCCGTCGTGGCCTGGATGCCAGAGCATGCGGCGGACGCGGGGGTCGTAGGTCAGGCCGTCCCAGGTGTGGCTGGGGTAGAGCGGGCCGCCGCGGCGGGTCTGGAGGTAGCCACGCTCGAAGGTCGCGTGCTGGCGGTACCAGGCCCGCATGTCGGCCCTGGCCTTCTCGTACTTCGCCTTCTGCTCGTCGCTGACGGGCTTGCCGCGCCGCATGAGCGATTCGGTGCCCCGCAGGACGCGCCAGTAGCCGCGGATCTTGTCCATCCGCCCGTCGGAGGCGTAGAGCAGGTGCCAGGTGTTCGAGCCGAGGTGGTACTCCCAGGCGTCGTTGACCACGGGGGTGTTGTGGCTCGCGCCGCAGTAGAGCGCGGTGTGGCGGTCGGGCGCGTAGGCCATCTTGGTCGAGTAGTCGCGCACCCGCGGCCCATGCTGGCGGTAGAAGCCCACCGCGTCGAGCCCATCGCCCGCGATCTTGAACGTCTCCCACCGCAGCGACTGCCCGTCGCCGAGCTTCGCGAGCTGCCCCACGACGGCCGGGTCGTCCCGATAGACGCCGGTCGGCGGCGCGCCGGCCCACGCAGCCAGACCCGCTCCCAGGCAGCACGCGATGGTCAGCGCTCGCCGATAGAGGCCGCGCATCGGTCAGTCCCTCCGTTGCGGCAGCGACGGTGTTCGTGACGGGGCGATGGTAGTCTGCTGGCAGCGCTTGGTCACGAGCCGCCGACCCATGCGGCGATCACACGCACCCCGGAACCCGGAACCCGGAACCTGGAACCTGGAACCTGGCACCCGGAACCTGCCTTCTCACAGGTGCCAGGGCGGGCGCATGGGGATGTCGACGAAGCGGCTGGCCTCGTCGTCGCCGACGATCTGCTCGGCGACGGGGTCGTAGTGGACCGTGCGGCCGACGCGGATGGCGATGTTGGCGAGGTGCAATGCGGTGCAGCAGCGGTGGGAGCTCTCGGCGCCCCCGCCGGCCCGCTTGCCGGTGCGGACCGCCTGGCCGAAGCTGACGAGCGGCTCGGGGTCGGGCAGCTCGCGGAGCTTCCTGCGGGCCTCGTCGCCGAGGTCGTTGGCGCTGACAAGGCCCTTGCTGCTCGGGCGGTCGTAGGGCTTCGCCCTGGCCCACTTGCCGCCGGTGATGACGACGCGAAGGCCGTCGGCGTAGGTGAGCTCGACCCAGCCGTATGGGCAGACGGCGTCGGGGTGCTGGGGCCACGGGGCGTGGGGCCGGGCCTGGACGGGCGCCGTGTCGTCCTTGCCGAGGGTCCACTGGATGGGGTCGTAGCTGTGGTAGCCGAAGTTGGTGAGGTCGCCGCCCTCGTAGTCCCAGTAGAAGCGGTTGTTGTAGTGGACGCGTGCGGCGTTGTAGGGCTTCCAGGGTGCGGGGCCGAGCCAGAAGTCGTAGTCGAGGTTGGGCGGGATGGGCTGGGGCCGCAGGTTGGTCTTGCCGATGCGGTTGCGTGCGCCGGCCTTGGCGCACACGGCGCTGAGGTCCTTGGCGAGGCCGTGGCGGACGATCTTGTGGCACTCGATGTGGCTCTTGTTCCTGCTGTTGCCGAATCGCTTGAAGGTGCCGATCTGGAAGGCGACGCCGTAGCGGCGGACGGCGTCGGCGACGGCGCGACCCTCGGCGATGAACTTGGTCATGGGCTTTTCGCAGAAGACGTGCTTGCCGGCCTGTGCGGCGGCGATGCAGGGGAGCGCGTGCCAGTGGGGCGGGGTGCCGACGGCGACGGCGTCGAGGTCCCTGCGCTCGAGGAGCAGGCGGAAGTCGCTGTAGCGCTCGACCTCGGGCTTTTCCTTCTCCATGTGCTTGGTATCGACGTCGCACACGGCGATCTTCTTGCGTGCGCCGAGGCAGCCGATGCCTGAGTCCTTGCGGCGGCCGTTGCCGATGGTCGCGTAGGTGGCCGTGTCGCTGGGCGGCGGCTTGCCCTCGCCGCCGAGCACGTGGCGCGGCACGACGGCGAAGGCGGCGGCCGTCGCGGCGGACGTGCCGAGGAAGCGGCGGCGGGTGATGCGTGCCTTGCTCATTGCCTGGTCCCCTTAGCAGGGTCTGTAGTCGCTCCGATCGGCCGTGTCGGCGGCATCACTTGGCGAGGGCGTCGAGCCCTTGCTGTGCCGCGTGGCGGACGTGCTTCTCGTGGTCCGCCGTGCAGGTCGCGAGCAGGTGCTGGTAGAGCGCCTTGGCCTCTCGCGTCCTGTCCCGCTCGGCGAGGCGCCGGGCGAGCAGGAGGCAGGCCTCGACGGCCTGGGTGCGCTGGTAGGGCGTCTCGGCCTTGACGGCGGCCTCGACGGTGCCGATGGCTGCGGGGTCGCCGATGTTGGCGAGGGCGTAGAGAGCGGCGAGTCGGGTATCGCGGTCCTCGTCGCCGGCAGCCTTGAGGATGGGCTTGGCCGCGGCCTGGTCGCGCAGGCGGCCGAGGGCCTCGATGATGCCGACGCGGTGGCTCCCCTTCGCGGCGGGGAGGGCATCGCGCAGCGCGGCGATGGCCGCCTCGTCGCCGATGGCGGTCAGCGCCGCCACGGCGGGGAGGCCGAGCCGCGCGTCGGGCAGCCGCCTCGCCAGCGCGGGCACTTCGGCGGGCGTCCCGGCGAGCTGGAGCTGGCGGATGAGGAACGCCTTGACCGAGGGCGAGCGGTCGGCGTCGAGCTGTCGGGCCATGGTGCGGGCGAGCAGCTTGCGCTCGTCGTCGGCCTTCGCCCGCGAGCAGTAGGAAGCCAGGGCGTGGAGTGCGAAGCGCGGCCGCACCCCGTTGTCCTCGCCGAACTCGCCGAGGAAGCCGATGAGCTGCACGATCCGCTCCTCGCCGCCGGCGACGAGCTCGGCACACACCGCCTCGGCCACGGCAGGGTCGTCGGCGGGCAGCTTGTTGATCGCGGCGAGCGCCTCCGGCCCCTCGAAGACCGGGTAGGGCACCGGCTTCGGCTTCGGCTTGGGCTTCTTCTTGTCCTTCGAGGCAGCCATGGCATCCCCTTGCCTGGTGGGCTCGGTGGCAGTCGGTCAGGGCGCTCTCCGCACTGTGCGCCCTTATAGCCCGTGCCCCGCCTGCCTGTCAAGGGCCGAGGAGCCTGGGGCACTTGCGATGTGGCCAGTGTCTGGGATCGGGCCATGCTCGGACACCGGTGTCAGCGTGGATGGTCGGATGAGTGGATGGATGGATGAATGGACGGAAGATCGCGCAAGAAGGTCGTGCACGAGGAGCTCCTCCTCCATCCATGCAATTCTCCATCCATGCACCCATCCCTGGGGTAGAGAGCATAGCCGATGCCTCGTAACAGGCTGCGTGGCAGTGCGTTGCGAACAGCGCAATTACCTCAGCCTCTGCTCTCCTGGCCTTGTCGCAGGACGCGCGCCGCGGCGAAGGTTGCGGCGCCGCCCCGAGGCTGCTATAATCCGCCATCGAGCCACGAATCCCGCATCGGAGACACAGATGGCCACGGCCTATCCCTTTGCCGAGATCGAGCCGAAATGGCAGCGCCACTGGCTGGCGACCGGCCTGTTCGAGTGCGACGAGACCGACTCGTCGCGGCCGCTCTACTACTGTCTGACCATGTACCCCTACCCCAGCGGCGTGCTCCACATGGGCCACGTCATCAACTACTCGATCGGCGACGCGCTCGCGCGGTTCCACCTCATGCGGGGCGAGAACGTGCTGAGCCCGATGGGCTGGGACAGCTTCGGCCTGCCGGCGGAGAACGCGGCCATCAAGGCGAAGGTGGACCCCGCTGCCTGGACGAGGCAGAATATCGACCGCATGCGCGAGCAGATGGCCAGGGCCGGCTGGGGCTACGACTGGCGCCGCGAGGTGGCGACCAGCCACCCGGGCTACTACCGCTGGACGCAGTGGCTGTTCCTCCAGTTCTACAAGGCGGGCCTGGCCTACAAGCGGCAGGCGCCGGTGAACTGGTGCCCGAGCTGCCAGACCGTGCTGGCCAACGAGCAGGTGCACGACGGCGGCTGCGAGCGCTGCGGCGCCGCCGTCGAGCAGCAGGACCTCGAGCAATGGTTCCTCGCCATGAGCCGGTACGCCCAGCGGCTGCTCGACGGCCACGCCGCGCTCGCGGGCAAGTGGCCCGAGCGGGTGATCAAGATGCAGCAGCAGTGGATCGGGCGGAGCGAGGGCTCGCGGCTCGACTTCACCGTCGAGGCGCCGGGGACGTCCGTGGACGGCGAGACCATGAGCGTGTTCACCACCCGGCCCGACACGACCTACGGGGTGACCTTCATGGCCATCCCGCCCGAGCATCCCTACGTCGAGCCGCTGCTGAGCACGCACCCGAGCCGCGACGAGGCGATGAGGACGGTCGGTCGCCTGCGCAACGTGACGGCCATCGAGCGCACCAGCGAGGAGAGCGAGAAGG